>JAYTWO010000225.1:0-1562 GCA_043743415.1 Planctomycetota bacterium | reverse complement strand
GCCTTCGTCTCCGGCTCGTTGATCGAGAAGCACAAGTTGCGAGAGGGGATCAAGATCCTGGGCGATGTCGGCATGGGCCCACGTGGGCAGGGTCTGCGACTGGTCGATGTCAAACAGATCAACGACGGCCCGGTCGAGGACTACGAACTCACCAAGAACTTCGACGAACTGACCCCCATCAACCCCTACGAGCAGATCAAGCTCGAAACCGGCACCCAGCCGATCACGATGCGGGTCATGGACCTGCTGACGCCGATCGGCAAGGGCACCCGCGCTCTGATCGTGGCCCCGCCTCGCAGCGGCAAGACGATGCTGTTGCAGGACATCGCCAACTCGGTGGCCAAGAACCATCCCGAGATTCATCTGATCGTCCTGCTGGTCGACGAACGACCGGAAGAAGTCACCGACATGCGCCGCAACGTGAAGGGCGAAGTCGTCGCCTCCTCAATGGACCGCGATGTCGAAAGCCACGTCCGCATCAGCCAGCTCGTCATCGAGCGCGGCAAACGGCTGGCTGAATCGGGCAAGCACTGTTTGATCCTGATGGACAGCATCACCCGCTGTGCCCGTGCGTTCAACAAGTGGATCGGTGGCGGACGCGACAGCAAGATCGGCACCGGCGGTCTCGATAACCGGGCGCTGGAAATCCCGCGCCGCATGTTCGGCACCGCCCGTCGCTTTGAAGAAGGCGGCTCGCTGACCGTGGTGGCCACCGCCCTCATCGAAACCGGCAACCGCATGGACGACTCGATCTTCCTGGAGTTCAAGGGGACCGGGAACATGGAACTGGTGCTGAGCCGCGACCTCGCCGAACGCCGCGTCTGGCCCGCCATCGATGTCTCCCGCTCCGGAACCCGCCGCGACGAAAAGATCCTCGCCCCCGAGGTCATCGAAGGCATCACCATGCTCCGCCGCAGCCTCGCCGCCCTCAGCACCACCGAAGCCATGGAAACCCTAGTCAAGACTCTCCAGCGGTTCCCCTCGAACAAGGACTTCCTGGAGAAGATCCGCTCAGTGCTGTAGTGGGATAGGCTTCCAGCCTGTCTTCTCCGCCAATGACTGAGTGCCTCACATGAGCCGTCTCGACGACGCCATCGAGAATCTCTACGTCGCCTTTGCGGATGTACGAAAGCCTCAGACCATTGAGGGTTGTCCGTGTGGCTGGAGGGACCAGGACTCTCGGATTCAGTTGAGAGGCAACCTTCGCGAGGCCCCACTCAAGGAATTGGGGATCTACGCGTGGTCTGTGATGTCGACAATTGGGGCAGTCGACGACTATCTGTATTACCTGCCTCGAATCCTGGAACTCGCGATCAATGATTCGTGGTGGCCAGATCCCGAAGTCACGGGGCGGGCTTCGCCCACCACCGTAGGACGGGCACATGTGCCCGTCCCGAGCGACGTTCGCGCGTCGAGAGCGAGTGACATGGGTCGGGGGCGACTGGCTGCCCATGTGGACTCGCTCTGGCGGGTCAGACACAGCGGGGACGGGCCAATGTGCCCGTCCTACGTGGCGCTGGCCCGCCCGCCAAGCCACCGCGAAAAGCCTCACCCCAGCCGCA
>JAYTWO010000224.1:0-3917 GCA_043743415.1 Planctomycetota bacterium | reverse complement strand
GGGACGATCTTCTCTTCCGATTCGACTTCGGAGTGCCGCCGCCCCATGAACCGCTTGATCGAGTAGACCGTGTTGTGGGGGTTGGTGACGGCTTGGCGTTTGGCTGGGTCGCCGACGAGGATGTCTCCCTTGTCGGTGAAGGCCACGACGCTGGGGGTGATGCGGTTCCCCTCCTGGTTGGGGATGACCTTGATTTCGCCGCCTTCCATGACCGAGACGCACGAGTTCGTGGTGCCGAGGTCGATGCCGATGATCTTTTCGCCAGTGACAGCCATGATGGAGGGACTCCAAGGGGAGAGCTAAGGCCGAGGGCCAGTTGAGTGTGTGTTGAGGCCCGAGTGGTTTCGGGACATGTGCGGGTTAAGCAAAGCGGATGCCGGAACCTGTGCGAATCGAATCACCGAGCGTAATACCTGATCCTGTCGATGGTTGTGAGATGCGAGATGTGCGGTGGCGGCTCATGTTGTCAAAACGGCAGTCCCCACACAGTCGGGGGAACGGTGGGTGGGTGCAAAAATGGCGGGTGACCTCATCGGCGATGTCGGGACCGTGGGACGGGCACATTTGCCCGTCCACGCTCGACTCCCGACTTCGCCAAGCCATTCCGAATGGAAGCTCGTCCGCCACGCCCCATGTCACCCTTGGGGGCTGGCGGAGGAGTCTCGGGGACGGGCAAATGTGCCCGTCCTACGCCGCGACGGGATCTAGCAAGACGTGTCCGCCCTGGACCAAGCGGCGGGTCATCACGACTTCGAACACCAGCATGCCCAGCACGATCAACAACAGCCACCACCAGAACTCGGAGCGGGCGGTTTGGTCGGTGGCGTTCTTGGCGACGGCTTCCGCATCGGCGGTGAACGCCAGCCCCTTGTTCGTGAGACCCTGCTCCTCCGGTGGAGTCAGCGGGGAGAGGTCCGACTCGCCTCGATCGAAGTTCACAACGAACCGCTCGGGCTTCCCGGCCCCAGCTGCGGAGCGCATCTCGTAGACGCCGGGGAGAGTGGCCTGGGCGAAGCGGGCGGTGCGGCGTTCGCCTTCGAGTTTCGAGGGGATGCGGGACTCCTTGCCGTCTGGTCCCTTGACGATCAGTTCGCCGAGAGGAGCCTGATCGAGGACCAGCGGGGAACCCATGTCGACGTTGCGACTAGTCCGCTGGGTTGAATAGTTAAACACGACCTCATGCAGGAACGGCACAAAGTCATTCTTGCTCGGCAGTGTCGACCAATCCGAATCGAGCGGCGTGGACATCTGCACGACCGTCCCCTTGCCGAGTCGTTTGGCAATCAGCCAGGGCAGCCCGTTCTCCAGCTGGGCGAGGACCGTTCCGCCCGCAGATCGCTCCTTGGCAGCGGGGTCGCCGGGCACCTCGGGGATCGGCTTGCCGTCCTTGTCGACCGGGGCCGGATCGCCCGCGACCGGTTCCATCCGCCACCACTTGGCGAACCGGATCGAGGTTAGGTCGACCCCCTGCTCTTTGCGAAACCGCTCCAGCCAGGGGGTCTTGAGGCTCTCGCTATCCAGACGCATCGCTCCCAGTTTGAGGTCGGTGTCGGACTGGACCTCGATCAATTTCGCGGGGGCGAGCTTCTTGGTCAGTGGCTCGGGCAGACCGGGATACCAGCCCGCCTGCAACTTGCTGCCCGCAGCGAAGACGACGGTCCCGCCGTCCTCGACGAACTTCACGAGAGCCTCTCCTTGCGGCACGGTCAGCGTCGGGACGTTGAGTACCCAGGCGACCGCCTTGCCAGTAAACGAAGTCGAGTTGAAGTCGAGCCAACTCACCTTGTCGGCCCGGACCCACGGCGTATCCCGCACCGCCGAGAACGCCGAGGTGACGAAGAACGAATCGGACAGCACCGGGTCGGGCTGTGGATCGCCGTCCACCACGAGGACCGGGATGCCATCGGCGACTTCGATCACCGCATCGGACCGGTCATCGCCGGGGAGGTTGTCGGGATCGACGACGATGCTGACGAGGTGACTGCCGGTCTCCGAGAAGCGATGCTCGAACTCGACCGAGGCTTCGCCGTTGACGGGGAGATCGAGTGCCTGCGACTTCTCGGCGATCCGCTGGCCGTCGACCTCAAAGTGAGCCGTGACCCGACGCTGTTCGGCGTTGGTCTGCGAGATCATCGCCCGCACACGGATCGGAAACTCGGGCACCGTCAGCTCGCGCGACAGCTCCGGCTTACCGACGGCCACGTTGACCCGGTCTTGCACCTCACCAATGACATCCACCACCCAGATGCGGGGCGGAACCGACATCTGTTTCTGAGAGTCATCGATGCGAGTCCATTGGTACACATCATCCGGTCGCCACGGCAGCTTCTGACGATCAGTGAGGATCACCACCTCGCGCGATACATTCGACGACCGACCGAGAATCTGGATCGCCTGCCGCAGCCCGGCTGCCAGGTTCGACGACCCTGCCGGAGCGGCCAGTTCATCGAGCGCGGTCCGCGCGAAGTCGAAGTCCCCGGTGGGGATCTCGATCACGGGCCGGATCTGATCGCGGACATCGAGAATGCTGACCGTGTCGCCCGGCCTCAGCGTGTCGATGCACTGGTGCCCCCACTGAATGGCCCGCGCGTGGGGCGTATCGACTGGCCCCTTCCAACCCATGCTGTATGACCCGTCCAGGACCAGCACCACATCGCGACTGACTCGTCCGGTCAGGCTGGAGATGGCTCCCCCCTTGGCCCACGGTCGCGACATCCCAAAGGCAATCAGCCCCAGCACCCCCATCCGCAGCAGCATCAACAGCCACTCTTCGAGGCGGATGCGGCGGCGAGTCTTGCGCCCCAACTGGAGGAACTGCATCGCTCCCCACTGGACGATATCGAACTTGCGGCGGCTGATGAGGTGCGCCAGAACGGGCAGCGCCATAGCAGCCAGTCCAGCCAGCATCGCGGGGGTGAGAAACCCAAAGTTCATCAGACTTCACCAGAATCAGGCCAGACCAGCGGTGCGGCGTCACCCACCGGGTTTCGCCTTGAAGCGGCATCATAGACAACAGTGGATACTGATGTGGAGAACACGAGGCAACTATTTTGGTGCAATTGTCGGGAAGGGGCGAGTGATGAGGGTCAAAGCCCACCGGTTGCAACCGGTGGGCTTTCCACTGGCTGATCGCTGATCGCTGACGACTGATCGCTGTCGGATGCCACTGTTTGATTCCACCGTCCACCTTCATCCTTCCCCTACTCCCCCGGTTTGCGAACTCCGACCGTCAACAGCAGATTGGCCCACAACGCCTGATCTCCCGTTTGAATCGTCAGCACATGGTCGCGGCTGGCCACGGTGTTGTAGAAGTCCCACTTCTGAATCGGCTGGAGTTCGATGCCGAGTTTGGAGTCCTGGAAGATGCGGCGGTAGTCGTTCCAGACCGGAGGGTCGCCTTGCAGGGCGTACGGATCGTCAGCGGGAATCCCCATCGTGTTGGCAGCCTCGATCGGAATCGCCGACAGCAATGCCTCCAGCACCTGGCAACAACTCACCAGCCCCGGTGAGAGATTCAGGCACACCAACTCCGCATTCGGCCCCAGCGTGTTGTACGCCGGGTAGTTCCCGTCCGCGATCAGAATTTTCGAGTGGTGGCCCGCTCGGCCAATGATCTGGTTGATCTGGGGGTGAATCAGCTGATGTCGCAGCACGGAATGACTCTCTGGGAAAGGTGGGCTCTGAATGCAGTCACGACCCCCGCAGTGTGACCTACGTGGGTCGATTGTGCAAAACAAGGTCGTCGGGTCCGCATCAGCGGGTCCGCGTCAGCAAAGTAGACAGCGATTCTACGCGGCGAGTCATGATCCAAGGGGAGCCGCAGATGAACGCAGATGAAGAGGCTCAACAACGAGAGGACATCGCCCCGGTTCATCTCTGATCTGCGTTCATCTGTGTTCATCTGCGGCTCACCCACT
>JAYTWO010000223.1:0-7594 GCA_043743415.1 Planctomycetota bacterium | reverse complement strand
ACAAGAGAAGTGTCCCGGTTACGACTTCGGATTGTATCGGCCGACGTGCCGCGTCATAGGGGCTGTGTTGCAGGATGGCCAACTCAACTCTGTCGAGATTTGTGTGCAGTTTTGCCATTCGCAATCGGCAACAGTCGAGCCGAATTATGGGATCGTGAAATATGCCAGGGATCACGAAAGTCGATGGTCGATTGCGGATGTCAGGATCGCTGATGCTTCTCCGAAAGGAGACGCTGCCAAGAACCAATGATAAGGTAATCATGGCGTGTCCGTTCGAGGAAACAAAGGAGGAAACAAAGGTGTCAGGAACCAATATCGGGCACGCCCACACGACGCAAGCTGCGATTATTGCGAGAACGGTTCCTGACACCTTTGATTCCCCCTTGGCCCTCTCCCCACAGTGGAGTCCTCTTTCAAAGCAGTGCTGATGGCGGGGGAGAGGGGGCCGGAATTGACGGCTGCCGACTTTTCTGATGCACACACGATCCTCGATCCTCGATCATCTCTCGCGGTCGACTTGCGTCCTCCACCAATACCCTCCAAGATGCCGAGAGGGAGCGTTTGTTCACGTTTCCCACATCCTGTGCTACGGGCTGGTTCGATGCTTGCGAAGCTGTTCACGTACTCGCTATTCGGGATCGATGCTCGGTCCGTGGAGGTCGAAGTCGATATCTCCCCGGCCTCGCTCCCCAAGACCACGCTGGTCGGGCTGGCCGAAGCGGCGGTGAAGGAGAGCATCCCGCGCATCGAGCGGGCGCTGGTCAATAGCGGGTATCACCGACCGATCGACCGCATCGTCATCAATCTCTCCCCGGCGGACCTGCCGAAAGAGGCTCCGTCGTCCGACCTGCCGATCGCCATCGGCATGCTGGCCGCCAGTGGGCAAGTCAGTACCGAACGCTTCGCCCAATATTCCGTGGTCGGGGAGTTAGCCCTCGACGGGAATGTCCGCCCCATCAAGGGGGCGTTGTCGATGGCTCTTCAAGCGAGGAATGAAGGCCGCAAGGGGCTGCTCGTCCCGGCTGAGAACGCTCGCGAAGCCGCTGTCGTGGATGAATTAGATATTATCCCCGTCGGCAGCCTGGCCGAGGCGATCGGGTTCTTCAGCGGCGAACTCCCCATCGCCCCCACCGTGTTCCGTTGGGAGGACGCCCTCCGCGAATACGGCAGCTATTCCGTCGACTACTCCGACGTGAAGGGCCAGGAGTCCGCCAAACGTGCCGTCACCGTGGCGGCTGCGGGGCGACACCATCTCCTCATGATCGGGTCGCCGGGGACGGGGAAGACGCTGCTCGCTCAACGGCTGGGAACGGTATTGCCCAATCTCTCGCCGGAGGAGAGCCTGGAATCGACGCGGATCTGGAGCGCGGTCGGTCGCCTCCCCGCCTCGCAGCCGCTGCTCCTCACGCGGCCGTTCCGCTCCCCGCATCATACGATCAGCGAGGCCGGTCTGGTCGGTGGGGGCAGTACGCCGCGGCCGGGTGAGATCAGCTTGGCCCACAACGGGGTGTTGTTCCTGGATGAACTGCCCGAGTTCAACCGCCGCACGCTGGAGGTCATGCGGCAGCCGCTCGAAGACTGCTGCGTGACAATCTCGCGGGCCATTGGCAGCGTGACGTTCCCCGCCAGCCTGATGCTGGTGGCCGCCATGAACCCCTGCCCGTGCGGGTTTCGCGGTGACCCGAAACGCAACTGCAACTGCTCGCCGATGCAGGTTGAGCGGTATCTCTCCCGGATCAGCGGGCCACTGCTCGACCGCATCGACATTCATGTCGAGGTGCCGCCGGTGCCGTTCCGAGAGCTGTCGAATGACAAGGTCGGGACCAACAGCAACTCCATGCGGGACAGCGTGATCGGAGCCCGCGAGCGCCAGAAGGAACGGTTCCGCGAGACGCCTGGGGCCCTCAATGGCACCATGTCGCCGAGGCAGATCCGGACCGTCTGCAAGCTCGGTCCGGATGCGGAGTCGCTGCTCAAAGCGGCGATGGAAGAGATGGGCCTCACCGCCCGCGCACACGACAAGATTCTGCGAGTCAGCCGCACGATTGCGGACCTCGACGGGAGTGAAAACATCACCGCCGTGCATCTGAGCGAAGCGATCGGCTACCGCACGCTCGACCGCGTCTACTGGGCCGGGTAGCGGGAACGCCCCCGTGTCGCCGCCATGCCAACCTCTCCGTCCCCAAGCCCAGGGGGTGAGGTGCTGTCGGAAGCGGTGCAGCTGAAGGAGTCGGGGCCGATGGCGGCGACGCTGGAAGCGCGCGTGCATGAACCCGAAGTCGATCTGGCGCGAGTGACTCGCGAGCGTGACATCTTAACCGTTATGAATGCTCGCTAACGCTCGACGCGTTGGTCATTTTCTGGCGGCTGCCAGTCGCCCCAATGTTCCAGATAGTGCTTGAGCCCCGGCTGTTGGTCGGCCCGCTGCTCGATCCAGGTTTTGGTCTCGGCGACGATCTTCTGTTCCTCTTCCAAGGTGATCCGTCCGATCAGCACGCGGCTGCGGAGGAACACGAAGTAGGTGTCGAGGACATCGCAGCGGCAGTAGTCGACGATTTCCTGGATGCGACCGGCGTCGAAGAAGTCCTGGACTTGCGACCCGTCGATCCCGGACTTGCCCGGTTTGCCAAGGAGATTCGCCAGCAGGTTCAGGCCCCCGCTCTGGCGGACCGCTCCGAAGTTGGAGATCAAATCGCTCAGATCGAGATGCGAGGTGATGTTGTACCGGTTGCGGGACTGCTCATACGAGTGCGCCCCAACGTTGAACCATTCCGGGATGCTCATGCCGTAGCGGTAGGCGGCCATCTCCAGAACCGGCACGTCATACCCGCGTCCGTTGAAGGTCACCAGAACCGGCTTGGAGTAATGCTTCCACCCCTGCCAGAAGGCCTTCACGATCTGGTGCGGGCGGAACTGCGGCTCATCAAGGGCCACCAGATCGATCAGCCGAAAGTCCGGCCCGACCTTGGCCACCACCAAGCAGGCGGGGATCATGAACGTGTGCGGCAGGATGTCTTTGCCGTTCTTCACCATCAATTCCGCACGATAGCGAGTCGTGGCGGCTTGGGGTTCCAGCGACTCTTTGGGATATTGGATCTTCGACACCAGAGCCCCGTCGGCCACGGTTTCGATGTCGAAGATCAGATAGGAGACGTTCTGCGGACTGGCCATGAGTTTTCCCGCGAACGGATGAGGTCAATGAAAAGGCGTGGGATAGGCTTCCAGCCTGTCTGCTCAGCTTCGGATGACAGGCTGGAAGCCTATCCCACGCTCGCTTTACCGGACGAACGACCCCTCGCGCTGGCGCTCGCACTCGATGCAATTCCGGGCGTAGGGCAGGTACTTCAGCCGCACCTTGGGGATCCACGCCTTCGAGGCCGGTCGTCCCTCTTCCACACAGCTCTGACACTGGCCGAAGGTGCCCTCTTCGATGCGAATCAAGGCGGCCCGGATTTCATCCAGGACATCCTGATCGCTCTCCATCATGCGAATCGAGAATTCCTGCTCATACGTCTCCGTGCCGAGTTCGGCCATGTGTGTCGGACTTTTGGAGTCCCCTCCCGCAGAATCGAGTGCCCCGTTCGAAAGGTGGTCGACATCGCCCTGAATCCGAGATTGCAGGAGCAACAACTGCGACCGGAACGTGTCCATTTCGTTCTGCTTGAGCATGAGTGGCCCATTTCCTGAGAGGTGCGATCGAAAGAAGAGATCCCCAGTATCTCTCTTTTGGGAATCGATTTCAAGTATCTCGTTTTGTGTCAAGACCAATGGTGTGTGCATCCGGGAAGTCGGCAGCAGCAGAATTCCACCACAGTGCCTCATGCCGCAAAGTTTGCAAGCCGCAGATGAACGCAGATGAACGCAGATGAACGCAGATGAACGCAGTGCAGAGGAAGAGGCTGAACAACGAGTGCATTTCGTTCGCGATCCGTCTTTCTACTGTACTACTCACCTCCAAAAGGTTTGTGTGCCGCACAAGTTTTCGGAAACTGATCGGTCCGAGCTTCCAGCTTTCCCCCATTGCGTCTTGGTGCCTTTCCGTCTTTGCGTTAAATTCCGAATTGTCGCGGCTCCCGTTGGACAGATCATTTCAACGCAAAGGTGCCAGGACGCAAAGGGAGAGTGGACTTGAAGCGAACTCGATGTTTCCATTTTGGTTGCGGCCCGTAGGCTGCGCTGGGAATATCTGCGTTCATCTGCGGCTCACCAACTCCTGGATTTCTCCCAGCCTCCGTGCCTTGTCTCAGCTAGCGGGTTAAACCGAGTGGTCGACCAGCCATCCCACGGGGAATGTCGTGAGCTGCCGAATTTTGTGATGCACACACAAGACCAATGTGGCCCTGCGTGGATCGTGCTTGACGGTTGCCAGCGTTGGCCTCGCGTGCCAGACTGTTTGGATCGGACAGCATTCGTTCCGACTCTGCCCTAACGGGTGCTCCACCACCGAAGTTGTCATCGGGAGGGGACGGGCCTCATTCGGGTTTCGAGGTTCGGCATTCCAGCTCAGGCTTCTCCATGCGCTCTCTTCTCTCAGTGGTCTTCACTTGCCTGTGTTATGCGGCCACCGCGTGGTCTGCCGATGACATCCTCATCGCCGACTTCGAGGGCGACACCTATGGCCCCTGGAAAGTCGAAGGCCAAGCCTTTGGCCCCGGTCCGGCCAAGGGGACGTTCCAGGGCCAGATGCCGGTCAGCGGGTTCGAGGGTGCCCAGCTCGTCAACAGCTTCTTCCAGGGGGACCGCAACACCGGGAAGCTGACCTCGCCGGAGTTCGCGATTGAGCGACCGTGGATCAACTTCCTGATCGGCGGGGGGCAACATCAGGATCAACTGGTGGTGACGTTGCTCGTCGAAGGCGAAGCGGTGCGGACCTCCTCCGGCCCGAACGATGCGCCCGGGGGCAGCGAGGCCCTCGACTGGACCTCGTGGGATGTCACCCAGTTCATCGGCAAAAAGGGCACGATCGAGATCATCGATCAGGCCACCGGCGGTTGGGGGCACATCAGCGTCGACCAGATCACACAGAGCGACAAGCGGCGCGGGACCGAGCCAGCGGTGCGGACGATTGCGATCAACCAGCGGTATCTGCATCTGCCGGTCAAGAACGGAGCCCCCAAGCGAAGGATGAAGTTCACGGTCGATGGCCAGACCGTCCGCGAATTCGAGCTCGAGTACGCCGAGGGACTGCCGGACTATGACACCCTGGCTGATGTGAGCGCCTTTGCCGGGAAGTCGCTCACGATTCACGTGGATCGCCTCGCGGGCGGACCGGAAGCTCTGGCAGCCATCAAGACCTCCCATGAGAAGCCGTTTAAGGCCGAGATCTACCAGGAAAAACTCCGCCCGCAGTTCCACTTCACTTCGCAGCGAGGCTGGCTCAACGACCCCAACGGGCTGGTGTTTGCCAACGGCAAGTACCACTTGTTCTACCAGCACAACCCGTACGGCTGGGGCTGGGGGAACATGCACTGGGGGCATGCGGTGAGTATCGACCTCTTGCACTGGGAGGAGCTGCCGGAGTCGGTCTACCCGGCCAAGTTCGGCGACTGGGCCTTCTCGGGCAGTGCGGTCGTTGACCCTCGCAACACAGCTGGCTTCGGCTACAAGAATGAAGGGATCGAGACGATCATCGCCGCCTTCACCAGTACGGGGCGCGGGGAGTGCCTCCTCACCAGCCGCGACAACGGGCTGACCTGGACCGAACTGCCCGAGAACCCTGTGGTCAAGCACCAGGGGCGCGATCCGAAGCTGCTGTGGCACGCGCCGACCAAGAAGTGGGTCATGGCCCTCTACGACGAGTTCGAGGGGAAGCAGTGGATCACGTTCCACACCTCGACCGACATGCGGAAGTGGGAGTTCGCCAGCCGCATCGAGGGGTACTTCGAATGCCCCGACCTGTTCGAAGCCGAGATCGCAGACACCAACGAGAAACGCTGGGTGCTGTACGCCGCCGATGGCCGCTACACCACCGGCCAGTTCGACGGGCAGACCTTCACCCCCGATGGCCCCAAGCAGCAACTCTGGCACGGGAACTTCTACGCCGCCCAGACCTACAGCAATGATCCCGAGGGTCGCATCATTCAGATCGGCTGGGGCCGGGGGATCGAGTTCAAGGGGATGCCGTTCAATCAGCAGATGGTGGTGCCGGTGGAGCTGACGCTGCATCGGGCCGGGGACCAGGTGGTGCTGCACGCCCAGCCGGTGAAGGAACTGAAGGGGATCCAGGACACGACGTTGATCCAGGCCAAGCTGGATTCCACAGACACCTCGAAGTCCAGCTTCGGCGTCAATGGAGAAGAATTCCGGGGGAAGATCGCACTCCAGTTCCACGAGACCAAGTCCATCGTCGTGACCGTGAATGGTGTCCCGATCACGATCGACACCGAGAAGGGAATGCTCACTTGCCAACAGGTGACCGCCCCAGTGCGGATCACTGATCAGAAGTTGGAACTGGACATTCTGGTGGATCGTGGTTCAATCGAACTGTTTGCAAATCAAGGAGAGACGGCGATCTCCGTGGGAGTCGACATGTCCCGGAGGGATCGAATGCTGAAGTTATCCTCTTCGGAGGGATCGGCGAAAGCATCCGTTCAGATCCAAGCACTCAAGTCGGTGTGGGTCAAACATCGACAGCTGAATTAGAAGTCGTCAGGCGTCTGCCTGGTTCCCGCTGGTGAGGAGACGCTCGGTCGAACTCTGCGACCCCCACTCTTCGCGATGACGCTGCACTCAGCGAATGCCGCGTTCCTCATGAACGACAAGATCAAGAGGAACCCACTGCGTGTGAAACATGGGCCAGTCCGGACCCGCTGACCCGCGACAGCTTCCCTTTCTTGCATAAACTCCTCACGATGTGACGCCCCCTCTCCAGTCTCTTCCACCGGGAGTCGTCGATGTCCGCACACGAGGTTCTGCCGCCCGCTGACCATCCCACCGAGGCTCGTCCGACGGCGGTGCGGTTTCTGGTTCTCGGGACGGCATTTTTCGTGGCGGTGCTGCTGTACCTGCACCGGTTCATTCTGACTTATGCCCAGCAGTACATTGCCGAGGATCTCCACCTCACCGAGGAGAACCTCGGCTGGTGTCAATCGGCGTTCTTTCTGGCGTATGCACTGGCACAGGTTCCTTCGGGGTCGCTGACCGACTGGTTCGGGGCACGGCGGATGCTGACGATCTACATCCTGGTCTGGTCGGGATTCACGGTTTCCATGGGGTTTGTCGGCGGGTTGGTGGGACTGCTGGTCGTGCGCGCTGCGGTGGGTTTGGGTCAGGCGGGTGCTTACCCGACTTGTGCGGTGGTGGTGGGGCGTTGGGCGCCGTTTAGTGTCCGTGCGTTTGTGAGCAGTGTGATCGCGCTGGGCGGTCGCGTCGGTGGAGCACTCGCCCCGATTCTGGTGTCGCTGTTGATTGTGGCGATGGTCCCCGCGAAGACTCCGGAGAGTTCGTCATTGGAGGCGGGCGATCTGCTCGAAGCAGCCTATCTGGCCGAGCAATTGGACCTCAGCACCGTTCCGCTCGACCAGGCGACCGACGAGGTCCGAGCCCGCCAGTCCGCAGCGGCCAAGATACGGAAGCTCATGACCAGACCGGCGCT
>JAYTWO010000222.1:0-8408 GCA_043743415.1 Planctomycetota bacterium | reverse complement strand
CGCTGACGCTTCCGGCTCGTGCTGTTCTCAATCCATTCTCCATCGACAACACAAGGAACTCCCGTGCGACTCTTCGAAGGCACCCCGTTCGACCGACCGCCCGAGTGCGAACGCTGTGGCAAGCTGGAATCGGAGTGCCAGTGCCCGCCTCCGGAGCCGGTGCGTGTGGCTCCCGAGAAGCAGACCGCCTCGATCCAAATCGAGAAGCGGAAGAACGGGAAGCGTGTGACCGTGGTGCGAGGTTTGCTCTCCGAGTGGAACGACCTGCCGGGCCTGCTGGCGAAGCTCAAGACCCACTGCGGAGCCGGTGGCACGCTGAAGGACAACGAGCTTGAGATCCAGGGCGAGCAACTCGACCGTGTGCGTCAGACCTTGCAAACCATCGGCTACCGCGTCAAGGGGTAAGTCCCCGTAGCCTCGTTCGCCAGAACGCGGGAAGCCGTAACCCCGTTCGAACGAATCAGCAAGCCTCTGCGGGGGTCGTTTGTTCTCCGTCCCTAGCTCTGCTGGGGACCGCGGGGAATTCTGCCGATCTCCTTTCGTCAGCCAGCCAGACGCCACAAGTCTGACGACTTCTGCTACGGCGTGCGGCGACTGCGCATTTTGATGACGATGGCTGCGATTCGCCTCGCTGCCTCGTCAATCTCTTGGATGGTATTCCCCCGACCGACACTGAACCGCAGTGAGGCCAGCGCGAGCGCGCGCGGGCAACCCATGGCCAGTAGGATCGGAGCCGGTTCGCTCGACCCGCTGGCACAGGCACTGCCCATTGAGCAGCACACCCCCGCCAGATCGAGGGCCACGAGTAATGCCTCACCATCGCAGCCGGGGAACGCCACGTTGAGGGTATTCGGCAACCGCTCGGCACCGGCTCCGTGAATCAAGACGGGGGAGCAAGTCTCGCTCAGTTGGGCTTCGAGCCGGTCCCGCAGGCCGGTCAGATGTTCGCGAATGCGCTGACGGTCCGCGTGCCAGAGTTGAAGGGCTTGGGCCAGTCCGACGGCGAGGACGACTGGTTCCGTCCCGGCGCGGTGCTCGCGCTCTTGGTGCCCGCCGTGAAGAAGCGGCCCGAGGCGCGTTCCCTCGCGAATCAGCAGCGCCCCAATCCCGCGCGGGCCGTGGAACTTGTGCGCCCCGAGTGAGAGCGTAGTCGCCCCCAGAGCGTGAAAGTCGACCTCGATCTTGCCGACCGCCTGGACCGCATCCAGATGCAGCGGGACTTGATGCTCGGCACACCGACTCACCAGTTCACCGATCGGTTGAACGACGCCCGTCTCGTTGTGAGCCAGGAGCAGCGTCACCAATCGCAACTCGGAACAGTCGAGCGCGGCCAGTGACTCGGGTGCGATGACACCGTTCTCATCGAGTGCGAACATCGCCCGCGACCAGCCAGCGGACTCTAACCGCCGCACGGCCATCTCGACCGACGGGTGTTCTCCCTGCGGGAGGGCGATCGATCCGGACCGCCCTGGCGTCAGCCCGAAGATGGCAAGGTTATTCGCCTCAGTGCCGCCGCTGGTGAACACGACCTCGGAGGGTTTGGCTCCCAGGATCGAGGCCACCAACTCGCGAGCCTCTTCCAATGCCCGTCGTGCCCGCCG
Source organism: Planctomycetota bacterium (assembly GCA_043743415.1). GTDB lineage: Bacteria > Planctomycetota > Planctomycetia > Planctomycetales > Planctomycetaceae > TH-plancto1. The sequence goes on along the minus strand of JAYTWO010000222.1, from coordinate 6,807 downwards.
CCCCGCTGAGTGACGGCTGCCAGGATTGCCGTACGCCTCTGTCCAAGCGACCTCCATCGCGGCGATCACCGCCGGGTCGGGAGGCGTCGTCGCGTTGTGGTCGAGGTAGATCGGTGGAGCAAGCATCGCGGGTGCGGGAAGAAGGCCGCCCTATCCTTCGGACCGAGCGCGAACCATCTGCACGATGCCCCACACGATCAACCCCACGCCCACGACCGAAGCTGCCACGGTACTATCAGTACCGCGAATCGCAATCTTTCCAGACAGCCCGCCGATCAAAAAGACCAACCCGATGACAATGTTCCACATGAGTTCCACTCTCAGAATAGGGTTCACAACAAGCACCGCTTCCCGACCGGGGGCGGTTTAAGCCGAGCGGCAGATGAGAATCTACCAATCAGCCGGAACGCGCTAGCGTCCGGTTTCAACCGTGGGCTAGCGCCCTGCGGCTGATGACTGGGGATTCCTCTCCTGCCGCTCGCCTAACTGACCACTGACCACTGACCCGACTAAAACAACTCGTGAATCTCCCGCTTCCCGAAGTCGACGATCGGGAACGGTCGACCCGCCGGGCCGGGGAGAATTGTATCGAGGTCCAGGCCCAGGCTGTGGAAGATCGTGGAGACGACTTCGCCGGGGCCGACGGGGCGGTCAGCGGGGACGCCGCCGATGGGGTCGCTGGCTCCGACAGCTTGGCCGCCCTTGACGCCGCCACCGGCGAAGTAGACGGTGTAGCATTGCGGCCAGTGGTCGCGGCCACCGGCGGGGTTCACACGGGGGGTGCGACCGAACTCGGCGAAGTTGCAAACCATCGTCTTGTCGAGCATCCCGCGCTCAGAGAGATCCTCAATGAGGGCCGAGTACGCCTTGTCATACATGGGGGCCACGATGTCCCGCATCCCCTCGATCGAGGTGAACGGCTTCGACCCGTGGATGTCCCAGGTGATCTCGTCGAACACGGTCAGGAACGTATTGATCGTGACGAACCGCACCCCCGCTTCGATCAGTCGCCGCGCCAGCAGGCAGCACTGCCCAAACCGGTTCATGCCGTAACGTTCGCGAACCTCGGGCTTCTCCTGGGCCAGGTCGAACGCTCCGCGAGCCTGGTCCGAGGTCATCAAGCGAAACGCGGCCTGGAAGTTACCGTCGAGCAGAGCGGCGCTCTCGCTGGCCTCGAACTCACTGACCCGCGCATCGACGATGTCGCGCATCTTGCGGCGACGATCCAGACGCACGGTGCCGATGTCGGCGGGCGGCAGCAGGTCCGGCACCTTGAAGTTCGCGACCGATGGATCGGCCATCAGGGCGAACGGGTCCATCGCCTTGCCGAGGAATCCACCCGCCTGACCATTCGGCAGGTTCCCGCCCCCGCGACCCATCAACTCCGGCAACACCACGAACGGCGGCAAGTCAGTCTTCCGCCCCTTGAGATACGCCAGGACCGCCCCCGCATGCGGTGTATTCACTCCGCCCGAGAACTGCCGACCCGTCTGCATCATCTGCCAACCGGCATCATGCACAGCCGCCCCGGTGTGATGCACCGACCGCACGAAGCCGATCTTGTCGGCGATCTTGGCGTGTAGCGGGAGGATCTCGGAAAGCTGGATGCCGGGAGCTGAGGTGTTGATGGCTTGGAACGGCCCGCGTACTTCGGCGGGAGCGTTGGGCTTCATGTCGAAGGTGTCGAGCTGACTCGGTGCCCCGAGGTTGAAGATCATGATGCAGGCTCGGTCATCGTTGGCCGACTGACCGGACTGTTCTTTGGCGGCGAGGTATTGTGGCAGCGAGAGTCCAATCGCCCCCAGTGCCCCGACCTGGAGGAAATCGCGGCGGGTCCGCCCGTCACAGGTGGTCGCCTTGCCGTCGCCGGTGAATGTCAGCATGCCTCTGCCCTCATCTCAGATTTGAATCAGCCACGAAGGAGCATTCCTCCTCGCGTCTCCCGCGGATACATCCATGCTAAATGATCGGTGGCCCGAGTGAAAGAGGTGAGAGCGAATCTCATCCGCCTGGGCGTGTGTGCCTCCCAAAAGTCGGCAGCTCACGACATTCCCCGTGGCATGGCTGGTCGACCACTCGACGACGAGACGGTTGCGAGATTCGATTCCGGAATTCAGAGTGCCTCACGCGAAGGCGAGGAGGCGCGAAAGGTTCTGGCGGCCCGTCTTCTTCGCGCCTTCGCGTGAGGCACTCTGTTCAACCCGCTGGCTGAGACGAGGCACGGAGCCTGGGAGAAATTTAGGAGTTTGTGAGCCGCAGATGAACGCAGATGAACGCAGATGAACACAGATATTCGCAGTAGAAAGGCTGATCGCGAACGAATTGCTCCCGTCGTTGAGCCTCTTTATCTGCGTTCATCTGTGGCTCACAAACCTTGCGGCATGAGGCACTGTGGTGGATTTCTGCCGCTGCCTGCTTTTCGGACGCACACATCCCGCCTCGCGTTATCTGGAGCCACCGGTCAGCGATCCGGCGGCGATACCGATCAGGGCACCCTCGAACAGGTTCCGCTGCGTGAACGCCAGGACTGCCTCCGTTGGCGTGTACTGCAAGATCAGCATGTCACGCGGTTGGACCAGGATGTTCTCGTGGGGGTAACGCAGGGCCTTGTACAGGTCGACCTCCACGGTCAACTGCTGATTGCAACCCACCTTGCGGAGGATGAGCAAGCGGCTGGCACCGGGGGTGATATCGCGGTTGAGAGCGGACACTCCGCCCGAGGACTGCAAGCCCTGGCTGCCCGCGCGAGCACTACTCTGCCCTTGAGCGAGCGAGACCGCTTCCAGCACATGCAAGTCGCGATCGCGCGGCAGCGGATACTGCCCCCCGCCGAGCAGACCGCCGATGTAGTAGACATCAGTGTCGCGATTGTCGATGAAGACGATGTCTCCGTCGTAGAGGGTGATGTCCTGTTCCGACAGATTGAGGGCCTCTCCTGGAGCGAGACGGACAGGGATCTTAATGACCTGGCTGTTCTGGATGGTCGGGTCGAAGTCCTGGAGGGTGTGTTGCCATGCCGGCGGGAGAGGTTCCTCTGCCATGTACTGGGCCTCGGCGGGGGCCATGAGGACATGCCCTTGATCCATCGGATGAGGCCGCATCTGATTGATTTGCGTCGGATACCGTGACTGAGCGGGCGGTCCCATCACCGGGGATGAATTGATGTCGTGGGGCGCTGTCCACGGAGCAATGGGAGATCCCGAGGTGATCGGAACTGAATTCTGCGGGACAACGTTCTGCGGGATGGGGTTGAGTGGTGTCGAGTACTGTGGTTCGGAATACTGAACGGGCAGGTATTGCGACGACTCGGTCGGTGTTGAAGTGACGGCGACCGGACTCAGCGCGTATCGCGAGGCTGTCGATCCTGCTGAGTGGCGGGGGGAGTGGGTTGGATTGTGGGCCTCGGGAGGAGTCGGTGCCCATGGCTCGACACCGCCGCTGCCCTGGGGAGGGGCTGTTCCCGAAATGGGTTCGATGAGAGCCGGACCAGTCGACCCCTGGGCAATGTCTTTCCCGGAGAGCGTGAACTGCGACGACGTCATGTAGACATACGGCGATTTCCCTTTGTCTTGTGCGGCGGGAAGTCCCCAGTTTCGCGCGGGGCTTTGCCCACGCACCACGGAACCGCGACTGGTGAACGATCGCCCGTGCTGGGTCAACGGAGTCGGTTGCATATCGCCCATGGGGGAAGGCACGCCACGGCCACGGGCGTTGCGAGCCCGGATCACATAGATCACGTTGCGGGCATCCAGACCGGGCAGGCCGTCCACGCCCGGCTGGGCCAAGGCATGGGCCACATCGTTCTCATAGGCTCTCAGATCGACCACTCGCGAGGTGCCCTTGCCAGCCCGTCCAATGTCGATGGTACCCGCCGACATGGTGGCCGTCGGCACCGACCCGGACTCCTGCCGACACACCAGCACGCGATACGTGCGGGGCCGCATGATGCTGACCACGAGCCGAGGCTGGGTTTCCATGGCCAGCAGGCCGGTCTGCTGGACCGCTTGCCGCAGCCGGGCTTCGACTTCCCGTTCCGTCAGACCATACACGTCGATGGCGGGCAACTGCGGAATCTGAATCGTATTGTCATCACGGACCGTGACCGGAAAGCCGAGCGAGGGGCGGTCGGTCGGATTCTGGGGCAGGTTGATCGGCGGGTTTTCTCCTCGCGGTTGATCGGGATGGGTGTCGACCAGACCGAGTAAACCTGGCGCATAAATCGCGAGGACATCTCCGGCCTCGATCCGGTATTGGTCGGATTGAGAACGCTGGAGCAGGCTCAAGTCGATGGTCGACTTGCCCTCACGGCTTTCCGCCATGTATTCATGAGGCATATAAGCGGCCGGGACACCGCGTATGCAGTACAGCGCTGAACAGCCGTTGCTCAAAAGCAGGCAGCCAAGAATCGCGATGATGCGCTGAGGCATTGGCTTCACATCCGTGTTGTATGCCACGTCGTTGGGATGGGGTGACGGGCACGAAAGTTGATCCATCAACTTCCGGGTCCGCCCCGAACACTCACCGGACTCGTTGCGTGATTGGGGTGTATTGACCGGAGACCTGACTCACGGAGGTGGGCTGAGGAGTTGATACCGCCCCCGCCGCGAGAGTGACTCCGCTCAGGCCACAGGCACTCGGATTGCTGGCTGTGCAGGGAGCCTCGCTGCCTCGGGCCATGACTCGGTTGTATGGACCGCGACATTCCATCGCATGGGAGGCCCCGGTCGAGTAACCCGACAGCCACTCCTGGGCCTTCTGGTGTCCCTCGCAGGTTCGATGATAGGACTTCCAATACGCAGCCGGGGCGACAGGGGGCACTTGGCCATCGCTGCCCATCGCGACATCCGCATAGGCCTGTTCGAAGCCCGCCTGGAAATCACTGGACGGCCAGCATCCGGGTCTAGCCCCGTACAACGTGTGCATGTGCTGACGAGCCACGTCCCGCGCGACCTTACACGATACACAATCATCCAGCGTTCGGTTGTAGCACTGCAGCTGGGGCGCTCGCACCCAGGGGATCGGACTCTGACAGCCGCTGCTGACCAGCGGAATCAGCCATAACAGCAGCCTCCAGCGCATGTCATCCCCATCCGTGAGTGGTGAGCCTGACCGCCCACTGGAGTACGAACCGTGATCCTCACGGTCCTTCGCAGTGCTTATCGGACGACGCACTTCGCCGGGGTCAGGTCGGACAGTCCAGCCCCACCCCGTTCATGGCTGTCCCCTGTTTCGATCGGTTCCATGAGGCGAACCCGCAATGTCGACAGAGTTTTCCGCACCGGAGAGAGTGGTCCCGGACGAAGTCAGTCTGCCGAATTCGGCAGTTAACGCCCAGTTATCATGGAGTCGCGGCGCTCCGGCTCCAGGTTCGGGATCACGTGGAATGCGATGCGGTCGGGAGCGGAGTCTCTGGCACCGTGCATCCCGCCCAGCACCAGAGCCTGACGCCCGAACTTGCGGTTGATCGAATCCATCGTGGCCGACAACGTGTTCAACTGGCGGTCCTCGGCGAACAGCGATTCGGGGATCGAGCGTTCCGCCCGCAAGTCCTGCAACGTCGCCGAGACCTTCATAATCCGGCAGCGGTCCACATCCGGGGACCGCCTGGCCCAGAGCCGCTCGAAGGCCCGGATCAGCGACAGCGTGTCGTGCGTGTGCGGGGTCATTCGCGTTTCGGCCCGCCACTCCTCCCAGCCGACAAACCGCAGGCTGATTGCCAGCTTCCCGGCTCGGTAGCCGGCTTGACGGGCGCGGGCGGCGGCCTTGTGAATCAAGTGGGTCAGCACACCGTGCGCTCCCTTCGCGGTGCGCGAGACCGGGGGCAGGACATGCTCGTGCCCGATCGACTGCGTGCGAGTCGGAATCGGAGCCAGTTCCTCCCCACGCAGTAGATGCCACCATCGCGCCCCCACCACGCTGCCCCAGGCCTGGACCAGCTCCGACTCCGAACAGGCACACAGCTCGCGCACGGTCGAGATCCCGGCAGCGTGCAGGCGGCGCTCCATGTTCTCGCCAATCCCCGGCAGGTCGATCAGGTCGAGTTCAAACAGCCGGTCTGGCAGCTCTTCTAACAAGAGGCAAACCAACCCGTCCGGCTTCTGCATGTCCGAGGCGACCTTGGCTAGCCAGGAGTTGGGGGCCAGCCCGACCGAGCATTTGAGCGTCGGCCCCACATGATCACGGATCGAGGTTTTTATGTTATGGGCCAACGCGATGGCGGCCTCCGGGGGACGATCCTCGCTCCACAAGCGGCAGGCCATTTCGTCGATCGACAGCACCTGCGTGACCGGAATCACGCGCTCGACCGCCTCAATGATCTGGTGATGCAGCCGCACGTAATACTCGGTGCGGGAGGGAACCACGATCAGGCCGGGGCAGAGTCGGCGGGCCTCACCGACTAAAGTTCCAGTCTTGATCCCGAATGGCCGTGCCTCGTAACTCACGGCAATGCAGGAGGTTGCATCGGTGTTCAGCGGGGCAACCACCAGCGGTCGCCCGCGATAACGCGGATGGCAGTGCTGCTCGGCGGAGGCGAAGAAGGCGTTCATGTCCAGGAACAGGGACCGCAACATGGAGGCACTCCCTCTCGGGGAAGTAGTGAACAGACGAATCGTATTCACACAGTGTACGTATTTACATTTCATCGGCAAGTGGAGTTGGCGAGTTCACCCTGTTTTCTGCGCGGATCCCAATAGACTTCCGAAGTCTTCTGAGAGGGCCTCCGGTAAGTCAGGCGATGTGGGCGAGGCGGTGTTCGTTTTCGTGGGACCGTTTTGGTGGTTGGGTGAGGCGGCGGAGCATGATGTG
>JAYTWO010000221.1:0-6071 GCA_043743415.1 Planctomycetota bacterium | reverse complement strand
ACGCCGCCCCGCTGATCGTGGGCCAGACGAAGGTTCCCGAATTCAACGGCCTGCCGGGCTACATCGTCCTGGCCAAGCATAAGGTGGCGAAGGTGCTGCCGCCTCGCGGGTAGTTCGCTTTCAGCAGGCGAGCGGGGTGGCGTCACGGCCTGTTGTTTTAATCCTTGAACCTTTTACCATTCCGCCTCAGATGGACCAGTGGGGAAGGAGGAGCGGTGATGGATTATTGGGCGGGGGCACCGGAGTCGCGGTCGCAGATGGTGTTGTTTGCGACGAATCTGGACGAGGTGATTGCGGCGGATCATCCGGTGCGGTTGTTCGATGGGATTCTCGCGCGGCTCGATTGGTCGGCTTGGGAGGTGGGGTATGACCTGAAGCGCGGTCATCCGCCGATTCATCCGCGGGTGTTAGCGAGTGTGTTGTTGTGGGGGCTACTCACGCGGATTCGGTCGAGTCGGGCGCTCGAGGAGGCGTTACGAGTGCGGCTCGATTTTCGGTGGTTGGTCGAGGGGCGATCGATCGATCACACGACGTTGAGTGAGTTCCGCAAGAAGCATCCCGAGGCGCTCAAGCAGCTGTTTGTGCAGATCGGTTTGCTGGCGCGCGAGTTGAAGCATGTGACGCTGGAGCAGCTCGCGTTTGATGGGACTCAAGAGCGGGCGAACAGTCGGCGGAGTGGGACGCGAAAGGTGGCGGACCTCGCAGCGGCTCGCGCGGAGTTGGCGACGAAGTTTGCGGAGATGCAGGCGAAGGCGGAGTTGCAAGACGCAGCGGATGACCAGTCGGAGAAGCTGTTGGGCGCGGGCGTGGTGACCACTCCGGATGCCGCCACGATCGCGAAACAGCTCGCACGGATGACTCGTCAGTTGGCCGAATTGGATGCGGCGTTGGCCGAGATCGATCGCGTGACGAAGGCTGGCGAGACGGTGCCCAAGCACATCCCGCTGACCGATCCCGAGGCTCGTGTGACGCCGAATAAGGACGGCGGTTTCGCGCCGAATTATACGCCGCTGGCGACGGTCGATGTGGCCAGCGGAATGATCGTTGCTTGCGACGTGATCGCGATGACGGACGAGGAACACCACCTGGTGGCGCAGGTCGAAGCAGTGCAGCGGGACTTCGGTTTGGAGAAGCCGGTGAGCGAGATCTTGGCCGACACGCGCTCGCTGACGGGACATAACCTGCACGCTCTGCAACAGCTCGATGTGACGCTCTTCGCTCCCAGCAAACAAGCCGACCCCACGACCAATCCCGCTCGCCGCGCGGACCTCACCCAACCGGTTCCCGAAGACCAACACGGCCGATTGCCGACGCTGACCACGAAGCACAAGAACGGCACCAAGACCACACGCTTCACCAAAGATGCCTTCGTGTTCGACCAGGAAAAAGACTGCTTCTGGTGCCCGAACGGCCAAGCCTTGAAGTTCCATTGCCGCACCACAGAACAGCTCGTCACCGGCCCGCAAAGCGGATCGAGATACTTCTCCGACAAGCAAGTTTGCAGCGGCTGTCCGCTCCGCGCGAAGTGCCTGGCCCCGACCGCCAAACGCCGCGAAGTGACCCGCATGGAACACGACGGCCTCATCGAGGCCCACGCTCAACGCATGGCCACCGACGAGGCGAAGAAGAAATACGCCGCGAGAAAATATCGCGGCGAACGACCCTTCGCACAGATCAAACATCACTTCGGCATGCGCCAGTTCCTGCTGCGCGGCCTGAAGAAAGTTCGCATCGAATGGACCTGGGTCGTCAACGCCTTCAACCTGAGAACCCTCATGACCCTGATTCAACCCCGACCCGGCCCCGCCCCCCAACCCATCAACGCTGCCCCCTGACCCCTGCAAAAAACAAACCCACCCCCACAGCCCAGGCCCCCTCACGCCCCGGGGAAGGGGGGAAACCACAAACGATCAACAACCCCGCCAGAAAAACAACAGGCCGTTACGTCCAACGCTCGCAGTCGAGAGGCGATTCGGGAGCGTGACGCGCGCTCCGCTGCGAAGACTTCGCGTCGCGACTCAACGTCGTGCCGTCTTACCACTGCTTCTTCACGAACTCCCAAGCCGTCTCGTCGTGGAACTCGTGGCCGCCTTCGAACACGATGTGTTGGAAGCGATCGCTCAGCCCGAGCTTCGAATAGTACGTCGCCGATTGCGGGGCGAGCTGCACGCCCCCTTCGCGGTGGTCCACGCCGTCGGTGCGACCCGCCTGAATCTGCAACGCCCGGGGGCAGATCAGTGCGACGATGTCGGAATCTCGAAACAACGAGAACCGGTCCATCGACTGGAAATCGCGCGGGATGCTCAGCTCGTCGCGTTCGTAGCGGGCCTCTTGCACCCCGTAGTAGCAGCTGCACACCGAGACCTTGATCCGCGGGTCGAGGGCCGGGGTAACCAGCGCGTAGTAACCGCCATACGAGAGACCGACCATGCCGACGCGAGTGGCATCGACCTCGGGACGTTTGAGGAGGACATCGAGACTGCGAGTGATCTTGGCGACCTCGATCGCGGTGATGCTGGTGCCGACCAGTCGCAGCCGTTCGTCGGTGCGGTTGCGGATGTCCTTGGGCTGGCCTTCGACGTTAAAGAGATGCTGCGGGGCGAAGACGATATACCCGCGTTTCACGCCGCCGCGAACCATGTCGTGGTAGTTGGAGCCGCCGCGAAACAGTGCCACCTCGGGTGACCCACCACCGCCGTGCATCGAGATCACCAGCGGGGCCTTTTCGCCCGGCTTGAGTGACTTGGGAACGATGTAGATTCCCTCGGCATGGACTCCGGGCAGGATCGGAATCATGGCCCGGTAGTACGTGCCAAGGCTGTCTTCACCGATTTGGGTGAATGTTCCAGCGGCCTGCGGCACCTCACCCGGTGGCGGATAACCGATACTGCTGCTGAAGGCTTTCCGGTAGCGCTCCGCCGATTTGGCGAAAGCCTCCGGCGAGGTGTAATCATCCGGCAGAAGCTTGTGCAACCGAGCCGGATCTTGCTTCATCGCCAGGACGTACGCATCCAGTTCCTGGTATTGCTCGACTCGCAAGGGATTGGAGTCTTTGACATCCTGTTCGAAGTAGGCAGGCTGGTCCTCGGCGTGCAGCCGTGACCCGCAGATCACCGTCAGCAGCAGGGTCAATCGGAGCATGTTCACGAGCATGGGCATCACCGAGAGAGAGGGCTTATTCCGTCAACGCTAGATTTGTGGGTTCGCCTCGTTCGGGAGGGCGAGCTTGGCTCATTCCCCATTCCAAGCCTTGACGGGGCACTAGAATTCGAAGACTTCGCGACGCAGCTAAACGGGGGCGGGCGAGTGTTACTTCCCCGGCGTCGGGTGGTTGCGACTAATCGGCACGCCGATCATGCCGCCGTCGAACACCAGCTTGTCATCAACCCAGCCCTGGAACTCGAACTTCGCCAGGATGCGCGGCATCACACGAGTCGCCCGCGCACACAGAATCAGCCGCGAGCCAGGGTACACCGGCAGCCGGAACCGCACGGTGTCCATGCCGCCAAAGCCGAGGTAATCCCCGCCCTGCAAGATGTTGTACTTGCGCGCATAGAACCCGGCCAACTGAGCGGCCGCCTCGCACAGCATCACGCCCGGCATCAGCGGGAAACCAGGCATGTGCCCTTTGATCCAGAATTCGTCGTGGGTCAGATCCTTAAACCCGATCAAGCCGTGCTGAGCCGGGTCAACCCAGACGATGCCGCTCAGCTGCTCCATCTCGTGCCGCTGGGGATTGACCTTGCGGATGTCGTCGAGGGTGAACTGGGGCTTGTCGTAGTTGAAGGGCTTGTAGTCGAAGATCGGGTCAGCGGCCATGTTCGTCGGGATCAGGGGAGTCAAATTCAGGAGGACGACCGGTGGGTGGTCGGAACAGCCGTCAGGATATCAGGCCACGTCCCACGACACGACCCCAACCGGGGGCCGCCTGTGTGCGTGTGTATCAGCCTGGCAGGCAGCCCGTCTCATCTGCCCCCTCTCCCCCGCAACACGCACCCTCCGAAATCCACGTCGCTCGCGGGAGAGATGGGGCAAGAAGCGTGCTGGCGGCCTTGTGAGCGTGGTCCCGTGGAAATCCTTCACGGCGTTGCCCGTTGGGGTTCAGAGGAGTTGGGGCGTGCATGCTCGTCCATGGCCATCCAGCCTCCAATTTATCGAATGCACCAATCATTCAACGTGTCGAGCGAAACGGTCACAGACGGACGCATTCAATTCACAACAATTTCAGCCAATCGCCACATTATGGCAGTTTGGGGGACACCCCGGCTTGACTTTACCGGCTCGAATCGCCGATAGTTCATTCAACTTCGTTTGACAGAACGACTCGCTGAGTTAGGATTCTGTCTGAGGTTGCTGCGGGTGCTTGCCGATTTCTGCGGTGAGAGACTCCAGTTTAGGTGAAGTGTGCTGTGTGGTGGATGTCGTTGCTCGATGTCCGTTTCGTCAAGCCAAATCCCGAATTGGGAATGTTTGCTCCGGTGGGTTGAATCATCCCTTCCCCGGCAAGTGTTCGGTTCGTCGAGTGGCTGAGGTACGAACCATACAAACCTTCGGGGGCGCTGCCCCTCTGGAAGAGTTGGACAGGACGCTGATCTCACCGATGAGTTGGTGCAGTTGAGCCGGTCCGGTTCCAACGCCTTCCTGGAAGCTGTTCTTTGTCCCGCGTGGGTGAACAGTGACTGGCAGTCCAGCGGCTTGCGTGTGCCACGAGTTGCAGACGGCAATCCGGGGACTCGATGGGGCGAACGAGTGTTCGATTCGCCCGCGTTCGATTCTTCCAGAGTCGACGCCCTCTTGGCAGAGGAATGTCCTGTGTGAGTGACCTGTTGGTCAGTCCAGCGGGTGGCCTGTTGTGGTGTCTGTGTCCGTTGAATCTCTGTCAACCTGTTTTCGTTCTCAACACACCGTGATGAGTGTGCTGCGCTCAACGCTGTTTCGCTCTCCCCCACGGGAATGCCCGCCGTGTCCTGCTGTCGTTTCGACAGTGGTATGACGGCGGCTGGTGGCCAGTGGTGGAGCGTCTCTTTTTGGAATCTTTCATGCCGACCGATCGTCCGAGTTCTTCGAAGCGTCCGACCCGACGTGCCAGTTCGTCTGTGGGAGATGGCCCGGTCAGCGACAAGCTGCAGTCCTTCGAGTTCGAGCGGGCCTCAGACAATGACTTCGGAGCCGGACTCTCCGACGACACTCGCAGCCCGAGTCGTGAACCGAGTCGCGAACCGAGCCGCAGCCGCGAACCGAGTCGGGAACCCGCCTCCGAGGCCCCCTCTTCCGACGAGGGCTCGCGTCGTCGCCGGACCATCGCGGGCAAGCCACGCGTGATCGCTCCCGAGCCAGCTCCTGCAGCTGAGCCGCCCCGCTCCACCCGGGCCTCGTCGTCCTCCGAGGATGATCGCCGCCCCCGTGAGAACGATGATCGCGGCGAACGATTCAGTAGTGAGAGATCCAGCGACGAAGGGGACCGGGGCGACTCCTCCAGCCAGGATCGCGGAGATGATGGCCGCCGCCCGCGTCGCCGTCGCCGAGGTCGCGGTGGTGAGGGCCAATCCGGCCCTGGCCAGCGACCTTCCGGCCCGCGCTCCATCGCAGCTCGCGCCCCCCAGTCGGGACGCGACCGTGGCGGCAGTTCACGCGGCCCCTCGGATCGCGGCGGTCAATCGGATCGCGGCCAGTCCTCGTCCCGTGGACCTTCCGATCGCGGACCATCCCCCAACGACCGCTATGCTCGCACGCCGCAACGAACACAATTTCAATCCGCACCCCCATCCGAAGGCCATCGTGATCGCGGCGAACGTCGCAGCCTGAGCAGTTCGACCGGTGATCGGCAGACCCGCTACCTGCAAAACGCCCCACTCCCGACCGGCGAAATCGTTGGCGAGTTGGAGCCGATGTCCGGCGTTCTGGAACTGCACCCCAAGGGGTACGGCTTCCTCCGCCTGGCCAAGAACGACTACGGGGCCGAAGAGTCGGACGCCTTCGTCTCCGGCTCGTTGATCGAGAAGCACAAGTTGCGAGAGGGGATCAAGATCCTGGGCGATGTCGGCATGGGCCCACGTGGGCAGGGTCTGCGA
>JAYTWO010000220.1:0-8272 GCA_043743415.1 Planctomycetota bacterium | reverse complement strand
GTGAGTTGTTCTGCGGGTCACGCTGATTCACGACAGACTGACGTCTGCCGCTCGCTAAAAGAATCCACCACCACCGGGCAGCAGCGGCGGCAGTTCCTCCCCGTCAAACGTCGAGGGGTCATTGGCGGGGATGCGGATCACCTGGGGTTGGGGCGTGGTCGGATCGATGTCGAGTAACAGCGGGAATTTGCATGTCGTGCCGTAATAACCTCGATACTCACTCCGAGTTGATTGACTGAACTCTTCTCCCTTGACTCACGCAGCTGCCAGATGACCACGGCAACGCACTGTTTCAATCTGGGCTGCCTCTGTCTGGCTGAACGCTGAACGCTGATCGCTGACAGCTCACCCTGTGTGAAACACTGCGGTGCTGGCCCTCAACGCTCTTCAGGAAACGCGGATTGCGTCAAATCAAGTGTCCGGGCACAATGCCGGGCCGCTGCTCGCGGAGGCCCCGGACACCTCACCGGACCGTACTCGCCTCTGCCAGACCAGCCCCTCCACGGATGGCAGGATGCCACTGCGTCAGACCTTGCAATGGATGCTCATTCTTCTCGCCACGATCGTGATCGTGGGCGGTGGCGGTGTCATCTGGGTCTGGAGTCGCAGCGAGACCATGCTGCGGCAGGAGATCACTCAGCGGCTGGAGTTGATGGCTCCCGACCTGCCGATTGAGTTTAAGAAAGCCTCGCTCGAAACGGATGGGCGAGTGCGGCTCACCGAGATCAGTCTTCAAGCTCCTGACCGGGCCTCGACGCTGTTGCGACTGCCCGAGATCGTGGTCTATCCGGATCGGGAATTGCTGGTGAAGCACCGCCAGATTTCGATTCTCAAGGTCGTCCTCAATCGCCCCCAGGTCACGCTCGAACAGTCCCCGGATGGCGGGTGGAGTTTTCAAGGATTGAAGTTGCCCACACCCGCCGGGATGGCTTGGCCCGAGGTGCAACTGTTCGACGGGGAGGTCTTGCTGCGGGCGCATCGGGACGCCCCGCTGCCTCTGGAACTGCGACTCAAGAATCTCGACGCGCACCTGAAGCCGACGGCCAAGGGACAGTGCGAGATCCGGGGCCACGGCGACCTCGACCCGATCGGGCCGGTGGAGATCGAAGGCGAACTCGACACCACCACCGGTCGCTGGAACATCCGGGGACGCGCGAGACGCATCCCGGCGGGGGACCAGTTGATCGGTGTCGCCTCGGAACTCTCGAAATCGGTGAAGACCCAGGTCCAAACGATCACACAATCGGTCCGCGAGAAGACCCGCAACCCGGCACTCCAGTCGCTCGGAACTCGGCACGCTGACAGTGCTGGCGGTGTGCAAACGGCCTCGCTGGAACCGCCCCCCCAGGCACCCACAGACAACAATTCGCTGATTCCCCGCATCGGACTGCGGGCCGATCTGGACCTGCAATGCGAGGTCGCCTGCGAGGGCTTCGGCGAACCGATCGACTACTCAGCGGACCTCAAGATTGAAAACGGTGAGGTCACCGACCTGTTCCCGATTCCGTTGTATGAAGTCTCGGGGCGGGTGCTGCTCTCTCGTGACCGAGTCCAGATTCAGCACCTCAAAGCGGCCAACGGCGATAGCCGATTGACGATCAACGGGGATCTGCCGCTCGGCGGCAATCGAGCCGCGCCGAACCTGGAGTTGCAGGCCGAGAATCTGCCGGTCGATCGTCGCATTCGCGAACTAACCCCCGGGACGCAGAAGCTGTATGACCTGTTGCAACCGGAGGGGCGGTTCGACATCGATTTGGTGTATGCCCCCGCCGCCTCGCCGCCGGTCATGCTGCGGGAGTTTCGCGTTCGCGACGGGAGCATGACGCATGATCTGTTCCGCTATCCGGTCCAGTCGATCACCGGGACGATCGTGCAGGAGGGGGACAAGTACCTGCTCGACATGCGCGGACTGGCCTCGGGGCATGAGGGGAAGCTGACCGGATTCGTCCGTGGCCTGGGGCCGGACCTGGAGGCCGATCTCCGCATCCAGGCCACCGGTTTCTCGATTGATGACACGCTGATCGCCGCGTTCGACACCCCCAAGCTGCAAGCCATTGCAGCCACGATGCGGGCCATGCGGATTCGCGGCGAAGCGGATGCCGATGTCTCGTTCCGGCGTGCCCCGCAGACGGGACCGAAGTTCCTGACCTTCCTGAAGGCCGATGTCCGCAACAGCGAACTGAACTATGTCCGGTTTCCGCTCCCCATCAGTCAGGTCTCGGGGCGCATCGAACACAATCCTCTCCGGGGCAACATCTGGCACTTCAAAAACATGAAAGGCGCTCGCGGTGAGACCTCGGTCACCGGCATCGGCCAATACGAAACGCGGGATGGAGTGGGACGGCTCAGCCTCCAATTCGATGCCCTTGATGTGCCCATTGACGCGACCCTCAAGGCCGCCTGCCTGACCGCCACTGATCAACTCCGAGTGGTCTGGGACCAACTCAATCCTTCGGCAGGAATGCTGGAGTTTCAGAAGCTTCAGATCCAGTGGTCCCCCGGACAGACGCCGCTCATCACGATGCCCATCATTAAGGTCCAGGGAGCCGCCTTTCGGTTGGCCGCTGTCCCGTACCCGCTCGATCGAGTCTCGGCAGCACTCAGTTGGGATGGAAAGGCTGCGGTCATCGAACATGCCGAGGGGTGGCACGGATCGACGCTTGTCGAGGTCAGCGGCACAGCGGACAAGCCAGAGCCGTACTTTCAGTTGAATCCCGCAGCGGGAATCGATTGGCGGTTGCATCTGCCCGAGATCAGCCTGCGTAAGGTCATCGCCGACGAGGAACTGCGAGAGGCCCTCCCCGATTCGATCCGCACCGCGGTGGAGCAACTTGATCCGCGGGGGCCGCTCGATCTGGATGTGGCGCTGGACCTGAAGCAGTACCGCGCCCCGGAGCCGCTGGTCACCGCTAGCTTCCAGATCGACGCCACGCTGAAGGGAAACCGGCTCAACGCGGGTGTCACTCTGGATCAGGCGAACGGGCACATCGCCCTCATCAATGGCACTTGGGACGGCCAGTTGGTCACCGCGGAGGGGTACGCCGATCTGGACAGCGTGCGAGTCTGGGACTTGCCGCTCACCCAACTCGAAGGTCCGTTCAGCATCGTCGGCAACCGCATCACGGCCGGCAAACCGCCGGTGGGGAGTCCACAGCCGTATTCACCCGCCAACCCTTATGCCAAGCACGAATTCGTGGCCAACTTGTACGACGGCAAGGTCTCACTGAATGCCGAAGCCGTACTCGACCCGCAGAGTGCGCTCAACACTCAATACGATGCGGAAGTCAAAGTCGAAAATGCCATGCTGGAACAATGGGCAAAGGAGCAGGGTTCGCGCGAACGCCTGCGTGGACCGATCAATGGTCGACTGGCGTTTCACGGCCAGGGGCCATCCCCCTTGGCGGTCGAAGGGGTCGGCTGGGTGCAGGTCACCAAGGCCCAGCTGTATGAACTGCCGGTGCTGATTAAGGTGTTCGCGCTGCCGAGCTTTCGGTCGCCCGATGACCAGGCATTCAAGTACGGGTATGCCGACTTTCAGATCAGTCAGGGGAGCTTCGACTTCACGAAGATTCAACTGGTGGGCGACGCGATCAGCCTGGTCGGACGCGGATCGGTGGGGTTCGCCGGGGCTCAGGATCGCCGCATCAATTTCGACTTTTACACCGATGCCCGAAACCGCGTCCCAGTCCTGGAACCCCTGATCCAGCGAGTTGCCAGTCGCTGGGTGTGGGTTCGCGTCGATGGCACGATCGACAATCACAAGGCCGTGATGCAGGCCCGCGTGCCGATCCTGGACGATGTCCTGGGAGGTCTGATGAAGGGCCTCGATAACGGACAATTCCAACAGCCGCCCGCTGCTCCCACCCCACCGCGACAAGCCCGAAGGTAGCTACCTTCGCCAGAACGTCGCCAGAACGTGGGGGGCCTGCACTGGCATTCGCCCACATGGGGAGGCAGGGGTGGCATCGTTTGAGAACGAAAACGTCTGACCCATTCGCACACCTTCTGGCGTTGGCGACGACGACCCGTGACTGCCAAGCCAGGATCGCCCCAGCCTCTGCCAAGCTGGCAGGGTGCCGCTCTAGCCATAACAACGTAGTCGCACTTTAGGCATTACACACACACGACTTGCGGCTGTTTATTGTCCGCTGGCACAGCGGTTGCTCTCTCTCATGCCAGTCTTTCGAAAAACCTCGAATCAGGCAGTTCGCTGCCGGTTCGGGGTGGGGCGAGTCAGTTGCAAGCTGGCCTACTCCCGTCGAAGACGCAATCCAGTCACCTGACACGCCGAATCAGAGGATCAACTGTGGCTAAATTGCTCAGTTTTGACGAAGTCGCCCGCAAGCAACTGTTGGAGGGTGTCTCCAAGTTGGCTCGGGCGGTCGCCTGTACCCTCGGACCCCGAGGCCGCAATGCGGTGCTCGACAAGGGCTGGGGCGCTCCGAAGATCACCAAAGACGGCGTGACCGTTGCCCAGGACATCGAGCTGGAAGACAAGTTCCAGAACTGCGGTGTCCAGTTGGTGAAGGAAGCCGCCAGCAAGACCGGCGACTCCGCTGGCGACGGCACCACAACCGCCACGGTTCTGGCCGAAGCCATGTTCCGCGAAGGACTGAAGTTCATCGCTGCTGGGGCGGCTCCGGTCGCTCTGGGTCGCGGTGTGCAGAAGGCCGTGGAAGCGGTCATCGAGAACCTCAAGAAGATGTCCAAGCCGGTGTCGGCCACCGATCGCAAGGCGATCGAAACGGTCGCGGCCATCGCGGGCAACAACGACAAAGAGATTGGTCGCATCCTGGCTGACGCCCTGCTGAAGGTCGGCAAGGATGGCGTCATCACCATCGAAGAAGGTCGCCAGACGCAGACCGAGATCGATCTGGTCGAAGGGATGCAGTTCGAACGCGGCTACCTGTCCCCGCACTTCGTGACCAACGAAGACGATCAGGTCTGCGAGATGGACAACGTCAAGATCCTGATCCACGAAGAAAAGATCTCCAACGCCCGTTCGCTGGTGCCGCTCCTGGAGCAGGTCTCCAAGGCCGGTGCCCAACTGCTGATCATCGCTGAAGACATCGAAGGGGAGGCTCTGGCCACCCTCGTCGTCAACAAGATGCGCGGCATCATCAAGGTCTGTGCCGTCAAGGCTCCCGGCTACGGCGATCGTCGCAAGGCGATGCTTGAAGACCTCGCAATCCTCACAGCTGGCAAGGCGATCTTCAAGGATCTGGGCCTGAAGCTGGAAGCCGTCACGCTGGCCGACCTCGGTTCGGCCAAGAAGATTCGCATCGACGCCGAGAACACAACGGTGGTTCAGGGTGCTGGTAAGAAGGACGCGATCGAAGGCCGTGCGGCTCAGATTCGTGCCGAGATCGACAAGACCGACAGCGAATACGACCGCGAGAAGCTGCAAGAGCGGCTGGCCAAGCTGGCGGGTGGTGTGGCTCAGATCAACGTCGGGGCTGTCACTGAAACTGAAATGAAGGAACGCAAGGACCTGATCGACGATGCCCTGCACGCAACCCGTGCCGCTGTCGAAGAGGGGATCGTTCCCGGCGGCGGCGTGGCACTGCTGCGTTGCTCGAAGGCTCTCGACAAGGTCAAGCTGACCGGTGACGAGGCCCTCGGCGTCCAGCTCGTGAAGAACATTCTCGAAATGCCGTTGCGGATGATTGCCAGCAACGCGGGCATGGATGGCTCGGTCGTGGCGAACAACGTCCGCAAGTCCACCGATGTGAACTACGGCTTTGACGCTCTGAACGAGCGTTATGGCGACATGTTCGACTTCGGCGTCGTCGACCCGACCAAGGTGGTGCGTCTGGCTCTCCAGAACGCCTCCAGCGTCGCCTGCCTCCTGATGACCACTGACTCGATCGTTGTCGAAGAGCCCAAGACGGCGGACGACAAGGACGGCCACCACGACCACGGCCACGATGGTGGCGGAGGCATGGGCGGAATGGGTGGCATGGGAATGGGCGGCATGGGTGGCATGGGCGGGTTCTAAAGATGCCGTCAGCGATTCGCCATCAGCAGTCAGCCAGAGTCGTCAGTCGAACTACAAAAAGCCCAAGGGTTGCAACCCTTGGGCGTTCTCCTCGATCAACCTTTAACGAATTCAGGAACAACCCCATGAGCATGAGCCTCAAGCCTCTCGATGATCGTGTCGTCATTCGTCCGGTCGATGCCGAAGAAACCACCGCTGGCGGGATCGTCCTGCCGGATGCTGCCAAGGAAAAGCCCCAGCGGGGCAAGGTGCTGGCTGTCGGGCCGGGCCGTCTGCTGGAGAGCGGCGACCGCGTGGCGATCTCGGTCGTCCTCGGCGACGAAGTCCTGTTCAGCAAGTACGGCGGAACGGACATCGAAGTCGATGGCCAGGAAGTCAAGATCCTCCGCGAAAGCGATATCCTCGCCAAGATCGTTAAGTAGTTTTTAGTTGTCAGTGTTCAGTATTCAGTCAGAGACTGTACGGCTGAGCTGGCAGCTATCCCCATGTGTGATCGGTCCCTATTCAGCCAGTCAGCAGCCGTATCGTAGCGGCCTGTGACTGACGACTGATCACTGAAAACTGAGAACTTCTCCCAGGAGTCACGAAGTGGCTAAGCAACTTCTGTTCGATGACCGCGCTCGTTTGAAGCTCTTGAAGGGCGTGAACATTCTGGCTGACGCTGTTGCCGTCACGATGGGCCCGACCGGCCGCAACGTGATCATCGACAAGTCGTTCGGCAACCCGGTGGTCACCAAGGACGGCGTGACCGTCTCTAAGGAAGTCGAACTCGAAGACCCGTACGAGCACATGGGTGCCAAGTTGGTCAACGAAGTCGCCAGCAAGACCAGCGACGTGGCCGGTGACGGAACCACGACCGCCACGGTCCTCGCTCGGGCGATCTACCACGAAGGTCTCCGCAGCATCACCCTCGGGGCCAACCCGACCGTGGTCCGCAAGGGGATCGAAAAGGCCGTCGATTCGGCCATTGAGTTCCTCGATTCGATCGCCAAGCCGGTGAGCGACAAGAAGGAAATCGAGCATGTCGGCTCGATCTCGGCCAACAACGACCCGTCCATCGGCAAGCTGATTGCCGACGCGATGGAGCAGGTCGGTCGCGATGGCGTGATCACCGTCGAAGAAGGGAAGTCGAACACCACGACTCTCGAACTCACCGAAGGGATGCAGTTCGACAAGGGCTACATCAGCCCCTACTTCATCAACGACACCAGCGTCATGAAGGCCGTCCTCGAAGACTGCCACATCCTGCTGCACGAGAAGAAGATCTCGAACTTGCGGGAACTCGTGCCACTGCTCGAGAAGGTCGCTCACTCCGGCAAGCCACTGCTGATTGTCGCCGAAGATGTCGACAGCGAAGCTCTCACCGCACTGGTCGTCAACCGCCTGCGGGGCATTCTGAATGTCTGTGCCGTCAAGGCTCCCGGCTTCGGCGATCGTCGCAAAGCGATGCTGGCCGACATGGGTGTGTTGATTGGCGGCACCCTGATCTCCGAAGACCTCGGCATCAAGCTGGAGTCGGTGGAGCTGTCGCACCTCGGACGTGCCAAGCGCGTCGAAGTCGACAAGGACTCCACCACGATCATCGACGGGGCGGGTAACGAGGACGAGATCCAGAAGCGGATCGCCCAGATTCGCAAGCAAATCGAAGCCACAGACAGCGAGTACGATCGCGAGAAGTTCCAGGAACGTCTCGCCAAGCTCACCGGCGGAGTGGCTGTGATCTCAGTCGGTGCTGCCACCGAAGCCGAAATGAAGCAGACCAAGGCCCGCATGGAAGACGCCCTGCACGCCACCCGCGCTGCCGTCGAAGAAGGCATCCTGCCGGGCGGGGGCACAGCTCTCATTCGCTGCATCCCAGCTGTCGAGGCCACCAAGGCCAAGGGTGACGAGAAGATCGGCGTCGAAATCGTGGCTCGGGCCTTGCAGGCCCCGATCCGCCAGATCGCCGAGAACTCTGGTGTCGATGGAGCTGTCATCGCCGACGAAGTGCGTCAGCGGGACAAGAACATCGGCTACAACGCTGTCACCGGCGAGTACGTCGACATGTTCAAGGCTGGGGTCATCGATCCGGCCAAGGTCGTGAAGACCGCCCTGCGGAACGCGGGTTCAATCGCCGGTCTGATGTTGACAACGCAAGTCCTCATCACCCGAACCGACGATGTCGCCGACGGCAAGGCCAAGGCCGCTGTTGAAGGGGCTGTGAAGTAACTTCGGTGCCGTGGGATAGGCTTCCAGCCTGTCTGTATTGTCTTGACTCCGACAGGCTGGAAGCCT
>JAYTWO010000219.1:0-2022 GCA_043743415.1 Planctomycetota bacterium | reverse complement strand
CCTGGGAAACGTGGTCCGGGGAACTCAACCCTGAAGGGGTTGTCCACCCGCGTGCCCCTGTGTGGGACCCCTTCAGGGTTCGGCCCCTGCGAGCGTCCGCCCCCAGGGTGCGCGACCGGTGGTCGCGACCCTGGGCCGTGATGGGCCACCCTTTCAGGGTGCAGAGGTCGCGATGACCGCGAGTGGTTTCTGGCTGACGGATGATGGCTGACTGCTTCCCCTTTGGTTGCGGCTGTGCCGTGCTGGGTTCATCCGTGCGGAATGGGGGACACCGCCTTCTGCTTCATCCAGAAATCATCGCCCGCACCGCCCCCCCGAACCACAATCCAGACTCACTCCGCGCTGGCTCCCCTTTGTGCCTTCGTGCCTTTGTGTGAGCCATTCTCTTTCCACAGCCAACGGTCCCCGCGTCTCAGGTGGCCAAGAGGCTTCTGGATGGAATGCCGACTTGGCTGATGCACACACTGAAGTTGCCGTGTGTGCGCCAGACATACTCCGCTGCGCAAAGCCTTCGCGTCGCAGCTAAACGGGGATGGCTCTCGTCATGTGCGTGCATCAGAATGTATGCACAGCCGAGAGGAATTGTGCCGCCTGACTTGCAGTCCTCCCCTCAAACCGAAATCATGGAGGTCGGTGGTTGCTCTTCGCGACGACCCTCTCAGACTCGGGACGCGCGTGTGAATCCGTCGGACAATCAGACTGCTCTGCTGAGCCCGATCGAGACGTTGCCACCCCGTCCTCGGTCGCGATTCTGGAGCATCACGCTGCAGTTGGTCGTCTTCTGGGTCGTGTATATCCTGTCGATTGGGCCATTGTACTGGCAGTGGTACATGGGCAAACACGTCAACGGGCCGACTCTCATCGCCGCCTTGTATGAGCCGTTGTACCAACTCTGCGGACTGATTCCCCCACTGGGATGGTTCGTGAACTGGTACGTCCACTTCTGGATCGTCTAACCCCTCCGGCTCCTCCTCCCCTTCCCCCAAGGCCCCCTTATGCTCCCCGGCATCCAGCTGTTCAATCTCACCGGACGTGTCGCCATCATCACCGGAGGCTCGAAGGGCTTGGGAGCTGCGATGGCCGCTGGACTGGCCTCAGCCGGGGCCGATGTTGTGCTGGCCAGTCGGCACCTGGATGAGGTCGAGCAGGCCGCCTCCGAGATCGCCCGCGACTACGGCCACCAGGCGATCGGCGTCGCAGCCGACGTGACCAATGCCGCTCAAGTCGAGGCTCTCGTCGCGACGACGATCGAGCGATTCGGCAAGGTCGACATCCTCATCAACAACGCCGGGATCAACATCCGGGGGCCGATCGACGAGTTGACCTATGAGCAGTTCAAGCAGGTCCACGACATCAACGTCGACGGCTTGTGGCTCTGCTCCAAGGCCGTCGTGCCGCACATGAAGCGGGCGGGTTACGGGCGGATCATCAATATGGCCAGTACGCTCGGCGTGGTCGGCTTGGCGAACCGCACGCCGTACGCCTCCAGCAAGGGGGCCGTCGTACAGATGACGCGGGCGCTGGGTCTGGAGCTGGCCCCGTTCGGGATCACCTGCAACGCGATCTGCCCGGGTCCGTTCCTGACCCCGATGAACGAGCCGATTGCCCATACGGAAGAGGCGGCCAAGTTCATCGTCGGTGCGGTGGCCCTCAATCGCTGGGGTCGCATGGAGGAGATCCAGGGCGCGGCGATCTTCCTCGCCAGTGAAGCGAGTAGTTACATGGTGGGAAGCCTGCTGACGGTCGATGGAGGCTGGACGGCGCGGTAGTGGTTGCCAGGAAAGGCCGTCCTCCCCGTAGGATGGGCACTCTTAACTCGCCCGACAGAAGTTTTTGATTTCTCCACTGACCAATACGAGAAGCCATCCGACAGCCAGGTCTTCAGTGAGATGAAGGACACCGAGTCGCGCCGCGATGGCCTTAGCCACAGGTCGCCGAAGACCTGCACACGCTGCTGCAACAGGTCGCGAACATCAAGCCGATTTACGAGTGGACGAAGTACACCCAGCTGCAAACGAGCGC
>JAYTWO010000218.1:0-1933 GCA_043743415.1 Planctomycetota bacterium | reverse complement strand
CGCCGACTTGGTTGATCTCATCCAAGACAGCGGTGTAGAGCTGAATCACTTCCGGGTCGGCGACGGCATCCATATTCAAGTTGTTGAGGATCTTCTCCTGCTCTTGATAGAGCACCGCGCGGGAGGGATCTTTGCGGATGCGGTGGAACGACGCGCGGCAGTAATTCAGCGCGACGGCCGTCGAGCGATTCTCCACCGTCGAGAGTGGGGGCTCGACCGCAGCTGTCACTTTTGGCGATTCCGCGGGGACAACCAGCAACGGAGCGACCGGTGGGCGCTCCTGCGCAATGGCCACGCCGGCCAGCGAGAGGAGTGTGAGAACGGTGAGTTCAACCAGGCGTAGACGCATGAGAAAAGTGTTGGTTCCAAACATGAGAGACCCTCCAACTTGGTGGGCCGTCCTGGCAGGGAGTCGCCTCCCGGTGGACGGGCACAGTTGCCCGTCCCGACTTGTCGCCGACATCTCCGAAGTCGGTGGTTCCGCAGTCGTCGATCAGGACGGGCAAATGTGCCCGTCCTACGGCGACAACATCCCTCCACTTTACTCCCGAGTCCTCGCTTCGGGGCGAGTGGACTTCTGAGATGGAGACGATCCACGCCTTCAATGCACACCGCGTGCCGACTGGGCAAACCTGTCCGGGGAAGCCCAACGCATCACCACCCGCAGAGTTTGCCAAACGGAAGCGAGCGGCAGGCGTGAGCCTGTCGTGTGACCGCTCTCTCGCGAAAGTGAAATTCACCACGGCAGGCTGACGCCATGCCGCTCGCTTGATGTATTGGCAGATTCTGCCAGTCACCGCATGTCAATTGGGTCGACATCAATTGTCATTTCGACATCGCTTTCCCTTTGAGTTTCGTTAGCATCTGCCAACCCCCAGCACGATCGCAGGAGTGAACATGACCCGTATTTGGCTTGTGACCGCAGCGATTATCGGCGGAGTCCTCGGTGGCTTTCTGGTGGGAGTGTCTGTGGCGAAGCGAGTGCCGCTGGGGGCCGAAGCCAGCGTTGAATGGCACTGGAAGAGAGTGAATGACTATCGAGCCTTTATGAATGATTCGAAGAACTACAGCGCGGTACCCGGAACTGGATTGAACGCATCGACCCCACCCTATGACCCGGTTCCGAGCCTGATCGCCTTAGACCGGGCGGGCGAAATCGATCATATCGATGTCGTACTCCCAAACGTTCCCTACTACAACGCAGAAACCACCCACCATTGCCTAGATTTTTACGATGCCCACAAGGAAGACATCCTGTGGGCCACGGGCAACCCAAGTTACACCGGCATTACGATATCGGGAACTCCACCAATACGCTTGAATTTGTGGTTCAGAAAGTTACCAAGAACCGACATCCAGAAGTTGATCGAGGAACTAGAAGCGTTAGCGTGCGATCAGCGGGTTGATGACCTGCAATCGCCCCTCGATCCATCGCCCATCCTGAAGATCCTCGGTCAATAGACGTGTGGCACCAGACAGCAGGGCCGCTGACACAATCAAGCTGTCCCAGTAGGAGAGCGAGTATGCACGACGCAAATCGACCGCACGCAGCATGACCTCTTCATCGACAACGGAGACGGCATGTTGACGATGCAGACATTGGATCAACTCGGCGATCTCATCCTCCGACCGCCCCGCCTTACGCAGCAGATTCACACAGATTTCGTTGACCACTTGGGTGCTCAGGCGACAACCCCTTTGGACCACTTCTCGGGCCAGTTGCGTTTTTGTGAGATCGTTTCCGGCCACCATCGCATACAGCCAGATATTGCTGTCCACGAATGGAGCCACTTCGTCAGCGTCCATGAACATCCTCGCGAGTCAGTGGAGTAAACCCAGGGATTGAGATCGGTGCGACCAGCCATTGATCCAGCAACGACGGACGCTCGCCACTTTCGTCCCGCATCACTCGCACGCGGACCCGATCATGAAA
>JAYTWO010000217.1:0-4257 GCA_043743415.1 Planctomycetota bacterium | reverse complement strand
CGGCGTACACTGACCACAGCTCTCGTGCGAGAAGAACCGGGCGCAGTTGTATAGCACATCGACCATGTTCGTGTGATCATCAATCACGACGACCGCAGCGGTCCCGAGACCGAGACAGCCCGCCTTACCGGGGCCCGCGAAGTCGAGCGGGATGTCGAGTTCCTGGTCGGACAGGAATCCCATGCTGATGCCGCCGGGGACGACCGCCTTGGCCTTGCGGCCCTTCCACACGCCGCCCGCATGTTCGTCGATCAGTTCGCGAGCGGTGACGCCCAGCGGGAGTTCGACGCAGCACGGCTTGTTGACGTGTCCGCTGACGGTGTAGAGCTTGGGGCCGTAGCTGCCGGGGTCGCGGGGGTTGGCAGGGTCGGGCTTGATGCCGATGGACTGGAACCACTCCTTACCGCGAGACAGGATATGTGTCACGCAGCAGAGCGTTTCGACGTTATTGACGATCGTTGGCTTACGGAAGAGTCCTTCAATGGCGGGGAAGGGCGGCTTGATGCGCGGCCAGGCCCGCTTGCCTTCCAGGCTCTCGATCAGGCCCGTCTCTTCGCCGCAGATGTAGGCGGCTGCTCCCCGATGCAGAACGACATCGAGGTCGAACCCCTTGCCGAGGATGTTCTTGCCCAGCAGCCCTGCGGCATAGCACTCCTTGATCGCGGCGTCGAGTCGGCGGTAGCTGAGACCGTACTCGAAGCGGATGTAGAGGTAGGCATTCTTGGACCGGATCGCGTGGCAGGCGATCGCGATGCCTTCGATCAACTGATGCGGGTCCATCTCCATCAGAATGCGGTTGTTGAACGTCCCCGGCTCGGACTCATCTGCGTTGATGCAGAGATAGATCGGCCCCGGATGGTCCTTGGGGAGGAACGTCCACTTGAGTCCGCAGGGGAACCCGGCCCCGCCGCGCCCGCGTAGACCGGAATCCTTGACGATGGTGGTCACATCCGCCGGGGCCATGTCGAGCGCCTTGCGCAGCGCTTGATACCCGCCATCCCGCTGGTAGGTGGCCAGCGTGTGGCTGTCGGGCGTGTTGATGCGGGCCAGGAGAACAGGTTCGAATTTAGGCACGGGGGAAGTTCTCGGTTCTGAGTCGTCGGTTTTCAGTCGTCAGTGACCTGTTGTCGAAAGCGATCGACGTGTCGATGCGATCTAGTTGCGAGAGTACTCGGCGAGAATGTCCTTCAAGCGAACATCGTTCGGCTGGACCCACTCGATCTGTCCATCGCGCCACTCGACCATTGGAAGATCGAGCGCCATGTGGATGCGAATGGCGCGAGAAATCGACTCACGAGAAGCGTCAGTCAAGATTTCCGCCATCGTAGGTCGATTCGTCGAGTCGGAATTGTTTTGTGACACCATGTTTCACCGCCTCCCATGTTCTGGGTTGATCGATCGTCTGGACCACATCGAAGCAGCCTGATGAAACGATCTTGACCCCCTTCACCGACGAGCCGTCACAGACGACCCACTCATCGACGAGCGGCATGTACAACTCGAACAAGTTGTTCAGACCGGCTTGGTACCGTCGATGCACGACAACATCGTCGATGTGATGACCACCTACTCGAACGCGGTCGGCAACTCGCCTGATGGCGAGTTCCGCATTCGGCAACCAGACATACACAAGTTGCACGCGATATCCTTCGCCCCGCAGCTTCTTGATCATCCCCACATAGGTTCTTGCGGCCAATGTGGTTTCGATCGCGAATGATTTGCGAGACTGGCTCAACTGCCTCATCCGATCAAGTGCCATCTGCCCTGCGACCAGAGCCACACTTTCAGGATGAAACGCTGAAATCCCCTTGGCAATTTCGTCCGCGTTCACGAACTCAGCAACTCCCGAATTCTGGATGAATGTCGGGGCGACAGTCGACTTACCCGCACCGTTAGGTCCGGCAAGAACCAAAAGCACAGGTGAATCAACTTGCTCCACGGTTGTTCCTCACTTCAGCCCATCGATCAACTTCGACGCCGAGTCGACATCGAGCGACATGTGACAGTCCTCGTCCACCAATGCACACGGGGCACCTTCGCAGGCTCCCAGGCACTCGGCGAACTCCAGCGTGAATTTGCCATCCGCCGAGGTCTCCCCCGGCTTCACGTTGTACTTGTGACACACCTCGCCCAACAGTTCTTCTCCGCCGCGCAGCATGCACGAGATGCTGCGGCAGAACCAGACGCGGTGATTGCCCAGCGGGTGGTGTTCGTCCTTGAAGAAGTTGTAGAACGACATCGTGTCGTGGACTTCCGACGGATGCAGTTCCAACAGCTTGGCGATCTCGCGGATCGACTCCGTCGACACGCACCGCAAGGCGTCATGCACGATGTGCAATGCGGGCAGCGTCACCGCCCGTTTGTTGGGGTACTTCGGGAACTCGGCCCGAATCTTCTCGCGAAGTTCTTCGGTCAGGGCACTCATCGGTCAAGCTCCGCCGCAATGATGTTCAGGCTTCCCAACACGGCCACCACATCGCTGAGCATGTGGCCGCGAATCATGTGGGGGAAGGCTGCGAAATGGATGTAAGAGGGGGGACGGGTGCGGGCGCGGTAGGCTCGCGTGCTGTCCTGGCCCACGATGTAGAACCCGAGTTCGCCGTTGGGGGCTTCCGTGGCGGCGTAGATCTCTTCGTGAGGGACATCGTAGCCCCGGTTGGGCATGTTGACTTCGAAGTGCTGGATCAGCCCCTCGATGCTGCGGAAGACCGCAGGTTTGGCAGGGAGGACGACCTTGGAGCCGACATCGACGTTCACGGGACCGCCGGGGATGTTCTCGATCGCCTGCTCGATGATTTGCAGGCTCTCGATCATCTCCTGCATGCGGACCAGATAGCGGGCGTAGCTGTCGCCGCCTTGCGAGCAGATGACCTTGAAGTCGAAGTCCGGATAAGCCAGGTACGGCTCGTCCTTCCGCAGGTCACGCACCACGCCGCTGGCCCGCGCCACCGGTCCAGTGCAACTGAAGCTGATCGCGTCCTCCTTGCTGAGGACGCCGATCCCCTTGGTGCGGTCGATGAAGATCCGGTTGCGGGTGAGGAGCTTGTGGACCTCGTCGTGGGTCTTGCGGAACTGCTTGGTGAAGCTGCGAACCTGGTTGACCCAGTCAAGGTTCACGTCGAACATCACACCGCCGACGCGGGTGTAGCTGGCGTGGAACCGCTGGCCCGATGCGTATTCGACGATGTTGTAGATCAGTTCCCGCTGCTCGAAGAAGTACAGGAACGCCGTGAACGCCCCCAGGTCCAGGGCACTCGTTCCGCAGTTCAGCAGGTGGTCATGTAGCCGCATCATCTCGGCCAGAATCGTCCGCAGGTATTTGCACCGCGGCGTCAGATCGATGCCCAACAGCTTCTCGACCGCATGGTGCCAACTGATCTCGTTTGCCAGCGGCGACAGATAGTTCATCCGGTCGACGATGGTCACGTACTGGTTGAAGTCGAGATGCTCGGCCAGCTTCTCGAACCCGCTGTGCAGGTAGCCGATATGCGGAACGGCGTCGACGACCCGCTCCCCATCCAGCGTCAGCACGAGCCGCAACGTGGTGTGCGTGGCCGGATGCTGCGGCCCGAAGTTGAGGGTCCAGTGATACTCCTGGTCAGGAGCATCCGGAGGCATCGTGGGTGAGGCTGTGAGTGGCATGGGGCGGAGGGTTTATGGTTTATGGTTTATGGTTGAGCGAGCGGCAGGCGTCAGCCTGTCGAGGAACACCGGCGAGCTGTGGCTAACTTGGCAGTAGCCCGAGTTGTGCCTTGTCGGGAAACAAGCTGGTGACGGGACACTGGAAGCCCGGAAGCACCGCTTCTCCGTCCAGAATGTCGTTGCGATTCAGGTGAGCCATGGTTCCATCGGGGTAGTAGACGAAGATCGTTTGGCTGTCCGGATTCAAGACCCACACGAGCTTGACGCCCGCCGCGAGGTACTCGTTGGCCTTCCGCTCGACATCGTAGAAGAGGTCGTTCGGCGAAACGACTTCAACGGCCAGGTCGGGGACGATATGGCAATGCCCGGACTCGAATTGATTGACTGTGAGTCGGCCGGAGCGAACGAAGGATGCGTCGGGTCGGCGAACCTTGTCACTGTCCTCAAAGCACTGATAGCCGAGCCCGTCCCCGGCCACGAAGCCGAGACCGCGCGGCAACACGAACTCATTCAACTTGAGGCACAAAAGCGTTGCCACCCAGACGGACTCGAAGCTCATGACCCCCTCCACCAACTCCCCATCCACCAGTTCATACCGCTCCCCATCGGGGAGCT
>JAYTWO010000216.1:0-5206 GCA_043743415.1 Planctomycetota bacterium | reverse complement strand
GTTACGCGATCAAGGCATTCTCCTGTGGCAAGCCTCGCCCTGCTGCGACACATGCACAGGGGGCGAACTTCCAGATCGCATCGACATCCTTGATGATCGAAATCCGGGTTTTCGTGATCGCGTCCGTGGCTATGCGTTTTTCATCGATCAAAACCTGCCCGAATCGTTGGCCGATAGTACTGCACTTTCGGTTTGCCTCGGGTACGGCTGGTTCTCACCAGAGGACTCACAACCCACAGCCGAAGCGTACAAGAAGGAGGCCCTCGGAATCGCTCACGAGGTCTGTGAGTGCCTGAGAAACGAGGGTTTCGAAGTCAACTGGGACAACGATTTCGCTCGCAAGATTTGTCTCTCATTGAATTGGCAGCGTCGCACTCTGCTAAGTTAGGTTCGCTCGCGGCAGTGGGCCCGCGATCCGACAAGAAGAAGCTCCTCGCCAAGAAGAATCCGCCAAAGACAGGACGTACGCGATGAAGACGATGCCGTTCGATTGTCTCCCGAATTGGTTCCGAGTGGCGGGCTGGCTGCTGTTCGGAATCGCGGCCAGCACGGTTCTCGCCGAAGAGCCTGTGCGGCCGCGCTCCGACCCGCCGGAGATCGTCTCGTCGTGGGACGATCTGACCGATGGGATCAAGACGCCCGAGGACTGGGCCAAGCATCGCGAGGTACTCCACCAGCGGTTCCTCGATCTGATCCGCGATCAGCACAAGCCCGCCCAGCTGCCGCTCGATGTGCAGGTCCACGAGACGGTCGAAGTCCCGGAAGGGTACACGCGGAAGCTCATCAGCTATGCCGTCGAGACCGATGAGCGAGCCCATGCGTATCTGGCGATCCCTCATGGCCCCCAGGGCCAAGCGAAGGACGGCCAGTTTCCGGCCATCGTGGCTCTGCACGGAACATTTCCGAAGGGCATCGAGCAAGCGGCTGGCCTCGTCGATGACGCCACGAAGGCCCACCTGCACCACCTCGTGCAGCGCGGGTATGTGGTGATCGCCCCCGAGCATTTCGTCTCGGGCCGCCGCATCCCACCCGAGGGAGCCTACGACACCACGCGATTCCACCAGAAGCACCCCGAGTGGACTGCGGTTGGTAAGTTCACCTACGAGCACTCGATCGCGATCGATGTCTTGGAGAAGGTCGATGTCGTCGATCAGGACCGCATCGGTGCGATGGGCCACTCGCTCGGCGGCCAGGGGGCGATTTTCCTCTCGGCGTATGACACACGGGTGAAAGCTGCCGTCGACAACTGCAGCGCCGCCTTCTTCCGCCACAACAGCGCTGTCGAGCACTGGTCCCGCGACCACTGGTACGTCTACTTCAAACACATTCGTCCGAAACTCCTGGAAGGCCAACTGCCGCCGATTGACTTCCACGAGATCATGGCCCTCTCGGCACCCAGGGCATTCCTCGATGTGTCGGCCCTCAACGATGGCCCCCGGCTGACCCAGAAGCAGCGGGTGCTCATGCTGCTCAAGGTGGCCGATGTGTATGAGATCCTCGGCGTGCCGCAGAACTTTGAGTTCTTCGTCCACCAGCGTGGGCACTCGATGCCGGTCGAAACCCGTGAGCTGATGGGGGCGTTCTTCGATGCCCATTTGAAGCCGAAAGCGGCGACCGAAGTCCGGCCTGTCAAACACTGACGGGGGCGACTCAGCCAGCCCCGGGGTGGCCACCTCTGGGCTTTTCGCGGTCACGTTTTCCCCGGGGCATCCATGTCCCCGCGTGGCAGCGTCACTTGAAACGTCGTGCCCGTCTCCTCCTCCGACGTGAAGTCAATGTACCCGCCGTGGGCTTCAACGATCGCCTTGGTGATCGCCAGCCCCAGTCCGTGTCCGCCCGAGGTCCGTGCCCGCGACTTGTCGGCTCGGAAGAAACGATTGAACAAAAGGTCGCGGCTCTCCTCGGGGATCCCCTTCCCGGTATCGCGAACCATTAACCGGACCGATTCCTTGTCGGTCTTCAGTTGAACGTCGATTTTGCCATGCGGGCGGTTGTAGTAGATCGCGTTGCTCACCAGATTCGTCACGACGCGAGACAGATTGGTCGCGTCCCCCTGCACCGTTGCCGCCCCGAGCGCGAGATGGATGCGGACCTCCTTGGAGAATGCCAGTGGTCGCAACTGCTCGACAGCGGTGTTCACCAGCTGCTGGAAGTCGAGGGACTCCTTCTGCGCAGCTAGTTGCCCGGCATCCGCCCGAGCGAGGGTCAGCATGCCATCCACCAGCTTGGTCATCCGCCGGGCCGCATCGAGACAACCGGTCAGTGCCTCTCGATATTCGTCCGGGGAGCGCGGGCGGGAGAGGGCCAACTCGGCTTGGGTCCGCATCACCGAGAGCGGGGTCCGCAGCTCATGCGAGGCATCGGCGGTCAGTTGGACCTGTTGGGCGAAGGCCTTTTCGAGGCGGTCGAACGTCACGTTCAGCGCCGTCGCCAGCCCGACCAGTTCCTCATCAATCTCCTCGACCTCGATCCTGAGCGACAGGTCTTTTTCAGAGACCGACTCCGCCAAGGCCGACATCCGATGGATGGGACGAACGATCCGTCCCGAGATCCACCAGCTCCCAGCCATCCCGATCACAAGTACAGCGACTCCCATTCCAAACAGTTGGAGTCCGAATCCTCGAATCTCATCCAGTTCCGCGTGCATCGACTTCGCGACGACGATCCGCGAGTCGTGCGGGCCAGACATCAAGGCCAGGCGAATCCGCCCAGACTGTTGCAGCACGGGCCGGTCATGGGGCCACGGGGCGAGTACGGGAAGGTCTCCCTCGGGGGCTGTGGGACTGGCCTTCAACTGCGTGCCGTCGTCGCGCACGATCTTGAAGTACCAGTCAGAACGGGCCTCGGTCCCATTGGTCTCGCGACCAGAACCGGAGACTTCGGGGAAGTCGAGATTGGCGAGCAGTCTGTCTAACTGATCGGCTGGTGGTGCAGGCGGGGCTCCCTCGGGAGAGACAAACGCATCGGTCAGCTCGTGCGGCGGAAACCCCCGCAGATTCGCATCCAGGTAATCCGCAACCGCAATCAACTCAGCGTCCACCCGGCTGAGTTGCATCTCCCAAACTCGAGCATACAGCCAGACACCAAAGACGAGGAACAAGGCGCACAGCACCAGCCCATACCAGTTGTGCAACCGCCGACGCTGCGAACTAGCCATCAAGTTGGTCTTCGTCAGAGGGGGAGCCGGACGCGAGTCGAT
This sequence comes from Planctomycetota bacterium, assembly GCA_043743415.1. GTDB lineage: Bacteria > Planctomycetota > Planctomycetia > Planctomycetales > Planctomycetaceae > TH-plancto1. Next base: position 2,007 of record JAYTWO010000216.1, on the reverse strand, counting down.
CGCCGGTGACAATATATCCCTGACCCCGCCGGGTTTCGATGAACTCCTTGCCGAGCTTCTTGCGGATGTTGGAGACATGGACCTCCACGAGATTCGACAACGAGTCGTCGTTCTCATCGAACAGGTGGTCATAGATCTGCGTGCGCGTGACGAGTTCCCCTTGATGGAGTGACAGCAGTTCGACGAATGAATATTCCTTCGCGGTCAGCGGGACTGAATCACCCGACTTGCTGACGGTTCGAGTGCGGGTGTCGATCAGCACGTCATCGATGGCGATCACCGAATCCGACTTGCCGACTGAGCGTCGAATCAATGCCCGCAGGCGTGCCAGCAACTCGGGCAACCCAAACGGCTTCACCAGATAGTCGTCCGCTCCCTGATCCAGCCCCAGCACGCGGTCCGGGAGCGCATCACGCGCCGACAGGATCAGGACCGGCGTCTGATGCGTCTTCCGCAACGTCTTGAGCAACTCCAGCCCACTCACGCGTGGCAACATCAGGTCGAGGACGATGGCGTCATACTCCCAGGTCGTGGCCTTATACAGCCCCTCGTGCCCATCCGGAGCATCATCCACCGCGTACCCGTTCTCACGCAGGGCCTGGGCCACCAACCGCCTCAACTCCGGTTCGTCTTCCACCACGAGGACTCGCATCTCACCACCTGTTAGGGTTCACCGATTGTTCGCCGATTCTGACGCATCGAGTCGGCGAATGCACGGCTGGGAAAGCAGTCAGCCAGTCAGCCAGAGGCATTCCCTCCTGGCTCTGACTGACCACTGACCACTCACCACTACGAATTCAGCAGCGAATCATTCAGCAGCGAGCCATTGATCGTCAAGGACGACGACGAACTCGCCACGACCTTCGAATCGGTCGGAGCTGCGGAGGCTGGGGGGGCGGCTGGGCGGGAGGCTGGGGGGGCGGCTGGGCGGGCGGCTGGGGCTTCTCCGACGTTGATCCCCACGACCTTCATGCCCTTGTTGATTACGATCGGTTTGGGGGGCGTGGTCGAGACGGTTCCCGGTGGCAGAACCTCCCGCACCTGGTAGCTGCCCAGCGGCATGCCCTCGAACCGGAACGATCCGTCCGGTCGCGTCTGGGCGGTGGCCACGACGGCTCCCTCGGCATCGACCAGTTCGACGATGCGGAGCCCGAGTCCCATCTCCGGCCCATTCCACTGGCCATCGCGGTTTCGATCACCGAAGACGCGGCCTTCGATCGAGGTCCGGAAGATGAACACGTTCGGCTGCAGGTTCTTCAGCCCCGTGTTCCGCTTCAGCACGTCCGAGAGCTTGGTGTTCCTGAGTTCCGTCAACTGGGGCCCCTGGAACACGTTCTCGTAGTAGAACCGGTCGCCATCGCGCAGCCGGGTGAACTGATCGGCGATGATCCGGGTGAAGGTCGGGCCGACATTGCCGCCCGGCGTGTGGTCTTCCGCCAGTCCACCGACCCACAGATCGATCTTGTTCACATCACCGTACAGCGTTCTCAACTGTTGCTGGAGTGCCGGGTCGGAGGTGATTTGTGCGAACGACGTGACCTTGGGCAGGCCGTAAGCAGCTCGGGTTGTGTTGTAGTCTGCTAAGCCGTGATCTCGTCCGCGCTGAATGTTGAGGGCGGCGAGGTCGAACCCACCCTGCCCCGGTGCCCCGAACAGGAAGTTCTGGAGGCTGCCGACGATCTGCGTGTCGATCTCGTCGGCCCGGTCCGAGGCGAGGTACTTCAAGATGGGGTCGACCCCGGTTTCGCGGACCAGAGCGGGATTGATAAGCGACCCTCCGTTCCGGGCTGTATGCAAGGATAATGGGGCAGATTTGATGTACACCGAATTTATTTCCAGCGAAGGGTTGATACGGGATGCTATAAAAAGCCGGAAGAAACTGGACATATTCGATTATGAACGGCCGGTGGGCATTCAAATATTCGGCGGTGATGAAGATAGCCTGGCGATGGCGGCTAAAATTGTAGAAGTTACCAATCCAGATTTATTGGACATCAACTTTGGCTG
>JAYTWO010000215.1:0-2243 GCA_043743415.1 Planctomycetota bacterium | reverse complement strand
CGTCTGCGATCGATCCAGGCGGCCAACAGTGTCTCCACAATCAACAACCCCAGCAGCACGCGGACCACGTACCGCCAGAGTTCCGCCCCGGCTGCGGAGATGTCGAGAGCCTCGCCCGAGACATGCACGATTTGCGGCACGAGCTTGCCGAGGAACACCCGGAACGCCTCATCGGTGAGCTTTACCAGTCGACTGTCGCGATGGTCGGGACTGACGGCGAACTCGCGTTTGACCGGTTCGCCAGTCGGGCCTTTCCAACTCACCCGATAGATCCCAGAGCGGTATGTCTCGGGTGAATCAAGCCGCGGGTTCGTCGTCGTGCGGTCGAGCGGCGTGACGAGCGCCGCAGCCCGACCCGGCTGTGTGAGGTCGACATTCGCGGGGGCTGAGTTCTTCTCGAACGGATAGCGCAGCGGCTCGCCAGCGGTCAGGTTCTCCCAGCGAGTCACCTGCGAAGCCACCGACTGTGTGGCGAGTCGGGTGGCGAGCACGAAGCTGCCTTCGGTCGGCCAATCGCTCCAGCTGCGGTCGGCGGTGACGGTCCAGAGCAGGACTCGGCCTTCGCCGAACTTCTTCTCGATGAGGGCGGGGGATTGATTGAGGTCGTTCCAACGAGCGAGGACGTGGACCTTGGGATCGTCGTCCGAGGTGATGACTCCCTGGATGCGGCGAGGGCGGATGCGAGAGAGGGCTTCGGGGTTCAACCGGTTGAGCATGGCCAGCGGCGAATCACTGTCCGCCTCCATGATGAGTCCCTTGATCTCGACATCGCGAGGGACATCGAGCCTGGCCGGGAGCAGGCCATCGCCGTTCTTATAGAGCAGTCCGTTATAGACCTCGGGGTCGATCTGATCGCCGGGGTAGATCATCAGGCCCATCCCGGCCTGGACCAGTTGTTCCAAGTCCTTGACCCGCTCGGCGGGCAAGGTGTCGACGTTGGCCAGAACCACCACATCGGGGCTGGCCAGCGGCTCGCGGACCCATTCCGTACTCACCGATTGCGTGGCGTTCCACGGAGCGTTGCCAGCTGTCATGGCGATGGCCACGAAATCGGTTTCCCCCTCAAAGGCATTCACGCCGGGGTCGCCATCGACCAGAGCCAGATCCACCGCGCGGCGGACATCGACCATCAGGTGCCGCGTGTTGTCGCCATTGATCGCATCGCCGGGGATCGACAGTGAGAGTTGATGCTGGCCGGGGGATTCGAAGATGACTTGCAGCGGGACATCGACCGAGGCATTGGTGGCCACCTCGGGGAGTTCGATCCCTTGCTCGACGCCATCCACCTTCAGCACGGCGTTCTGCGCCGGGAGGGCCTCGGCCCCATCGTTGCGTATCTTGGCCATGAACCGGGCCGGGGTGTCGACCATGACGACCGGCTCGACACGCTCCAGTGTCTCCAGCACGCGGTTCCCCGCAGGCTCGGCCCCTGTATCAAAGACGCGAAGTGTCACCTCACTCGCCGCCCAGCGATCACAGATCTCGCCCACCTCCGGAGTCCAGCCCGCCTCCCACAGGTCGGTGACGAGAATCACCTCCTTCATCGGGAACACAGCTGACTTCAAATGATCGTCGATAGCCCCCAACGTCGAGGCCCACGCACTCCCCGCATCGACTGGCTCCAGCTTCTCCAGCCGACCGAGAAGCTCCGCCAACGACGACTCATCGAGCTGAGCCTGCCGCACCAGCGGTTCGTGCGGATGCGACGAGGTGATGACGGTCACGCTGTCCTGCGACCCGATCTGCCGCATGATCTCGGCCAAGGTGCGGCGAGCGCGGTCGAACGTCATTGAGGTCGCTGGCTTGTGTCCCATGCTGAGCGAATCGTCCAGCACGATCACGCGGCTGGCCCGCCCCGAGAGCCGCAGCATTCCAGCGAGGTTGGTCCCATTCCCGACCGGTCGCGCGATGGCAAAGATCAGTGCCATCACCGCCAGCGTGCGCAGCGCCAGCAGAATCCACTGCTCGATTTCGAGCCGCCGCCGATTGGTTTTGATCGTCAGCTTGAGGTACTTCATCGGTGCCCAGTCGACCCGAATGAACCGCTTGCGGTTCAGCAGGTGAATGATGATCGGCGCACTGGCGAGCAGCAGGCCGAACAACAGGCTGGGGAGGAGGAAGGACATAGAGAGCGAGCGGCAGACGTCAGTCTGTCGTGTTTCCGGGATTGAGTGTGAATGGATGAGAGTTGCGTGTTGCTGCTTGCGAGTTCCGAGTGAATTCCTTCACTCATCGCTCAATCA
>JAYTWO010000214.1:0-5375 GCA_043743415.1 Planctomycetota bacterium | reverse complement strand
CGACATCCGGACGGGCAAATGTGCCCGTCCTACAGGAGGCGACTCCCCGCCAGGACGGCCCGCCACGTTGGAGGGGCTCACATGTTTGGAACCATCTCTTTTCTCATGCGTTTACGCCTGATTGAACTCACCGTTCTCGCACTCCTCTCGCTGGCCGGAATGGCCGTGGCGCAGGAGCGCCCACCGGTCGCTCCATTGCTGGTGGTTCCCACAGAATCGCCGACGGTGGCCACTGCCAGCGCCCCCACGAACAGCGACGAAAACCGCTCCACCGCCGTCGCGCTCAACTATTGCCGCGCGTCGTTCCACCGCATTCGCAAAGAGCCGACCCGCGTTGTGCTCTATCAAGAGCAGGAAAAGATCCTCAACAACCTCAACCTCGATGCGGTCGACGACCCCGAGGTGATCCAGCTCTACACAGCTGTCCTCGACGAGATCAACCAGGTCGGAGTCGCCGACTATGAGCGCAATCTGTACCGCGAGCAACACCAGAACTCGATCCAGAAAAAAGTCGCCTGGGACGTGCTGGCCATGGGAGCTGATGTCGCCACCGCTCAACTCGGGAATGCGATCCGCAGTGGGGCCAACAGTTGGTGGGACTACCGCTCGATGGCGTTTCAGCGAGAGCAGGATCTGCTGAAGGTCGAGAAGACTCGCATCAACTCCGTGGTCGCGAAGTCGTCGCTGTTCATGGACACGTTCTGGAAGCTGGCGCAGAAGAAGAAGATTCCCGACAAGTGGCTGGTGCGTGGCAACGATCTCGATGCTCTCGAAGTGGCCATGCGCGAACCGAACCCCGAGGTCCGTCTCCGCGTACTCAAGCGGATGGAGGACTTCATGGAGTGCTACCCGCCGTATTGGTATTACTCCGGGCGCACGCAACAGGAACAGGGGCAGCTCGCCGAAGCGGTCGAGACCTATGCCCGTCTCGAACAGCTCGGCCAGGGCCACTTCCGCAAAGACGACATGCTGGCCACCGCCCTCGCGAACCAGGCGGCGATCGAAGATTTCCGTGGGCAACTCACCGCTGCGGCGACGGCCAATCGGGCGTTGGCATATAGCCGCGAGGTGTGGGAGGCGAACCTCGTGTGTGCCCGGGTGCTGGAGCGGAACTCGCGCACGGCCACCGCCGAGGACGCGATCCTGTGCAACCTCGACACGAATCTGGAGAGTCAGAACAGCCATGTGTTCCTCGTCTCGCTGTACCAGAAGTCCGGCGAGAAGACCAAGCTCGCGCGAGTCCTGTCGAACCCGCAGACCGTGGCCGATCTCCCCGCGCCGCTGCTGCTGCGGTGTGCGGCCACGCTTGGAGAACAGGACACGCCAGCGACCGTGATCCCGGCAATCATGGCCTCGCTTGATGCCCAGCCTCAGTTCCAGTTCGGCCAGGATGAACTGGTCGTGCGAGTCTCTCCCGCCTGGCAGTTGCACTTGGCTTCGATGCAGGTGTACTACGACAACCAGTCACTCGGCAGGCCGCAAATCGCGATCCAGAACGGTCAGTATCAACTGCGGTTCTCCGGACAAGACGACTGGGGGGCTCCCTTCGAGGCCCCACGGCAGAGCCTGGAATTTACCGTACACATGACCTATCCAGATCAGACGGTCGTCAAGCTCACGCTGCGACCGGACAAGCCCACCCAGACCACGACGGCCTCGCGTCCGCTGTTCACCCGCACCGCTTCGGGCGTGGCCACCACTGGCACCATGCGGATTGGCGAAGTGCAAATCGGCGAACAGCGAATCGCCCTCAACCCCACCGTTCGTCCCGGCGCCCCATCGACTGGACCCACCCGCGTCGAGACCGCCAAGCCCGCCTTCCCGCCGCCCGCCAGTCCACCGGAAGAGGAGACGCTGCCCACCATCAATGCCACCGCTCCGGAGCCGCGCCCCTAAGCCCACTGACGGTCGGGCGAACGTCATCCACCCCATGCACTTCACCCCGCGAGGTGTTATTGGGCGAGATGCTTGGTGACTGGCAGACCATCGGCACGCACGGTGACGCCCGCGGCGTCGGTCCAGGCCTGAGAGAGCCAGATCACGGCTGTGCCATCGCGGCTGCCAGTCAGGATACGCCGTCCGTCCGGCGAGAATGCCACGCTGGTCACGTCTTCGGTGTGGCGGCTCAGCATGAGAATCTCGTTGCCTGTCCTGGCGTCCCACAACTTGGCCACCTGATCCTGACTGCCAGTGATCAGACGGGACATGTCGGGCGACATCCCGACCGACGTGACACTCGCAGTATGACCGGAGAGGACGCGCAGGGATTCGGCGGTCGCGACATTCCAGACGCGAGCCGTGTTGTCCTCGCCCCCGGTCACCAGCCACTTCCCGTCCCGAGAAAAGACCGCACACAGCACGGCGAACCGGTGCCCCTGGAACTCGCGAATGAACTCGCCGGTGGCTGCGTTCCACAAGCGAGCCGATTGGTCGCTGGAGGTCGTGACGATGAACTCGCCCTGGGGGGAGAAGGCCGCCGACCGGACCCACCAGGTGTGGCCCGCAAACTTGCGGACTTCCTTTCCCGTCTGAGTGTCCCACACGCGGGCGGTCTTGTCGTAGGAACTCGACAGCAGCCGCGAGCCATCTTGCGAGTACACTAGGCTGAGGACTTCGTCGGCATGCCCGTGCAGCACTCGGGTTCGTTGTCCGGTGGTCGTGTTCCAGACCGGGATGTAGCCCTCGGCGTCGTTGCTACCGGTCGCCAGGAATCGCCCATCGGGTGAGAAGGCGACGGCGTTCACATAATCGCCTCCGTGCTTGAGAGTGTGGAGGACTTGTCCGGACTGGTGATCTCAGATTCTGGCCAGTCCATTCCAACCGCCCGTGGCGAAGCGGTTCTCGTCTCGATTGACGGCGAGGGCTGAGCGGAGACTGCGCATCGAACGCACGCTCGCTCTGCGAACAGAGGTGCATGAGACGGCCCCATTCCCAGTTTCGCAATTCGGGCTTGCAGGTCGTCAGTACTTCACGAGCCGCGTCGAACGCATTCTTATCGATCTGCGAAGCGGCCAGACCGATCTTGGAGAGATAGGCTTCGTACTCCTCCTGCTGCTTCGCAAGTACGGCCTTCTCCCGTTCTGCCACGGCCACCTTCTCGGACGCGATGGCGGCCACTTTGGCCTTCTCTTCTGGCTTGGCCGCCTCCACGGCGGCGAGCTTGGCCTGTTCTTCGAGCTTCTGAGACGCCTCAGCCTTCAGGCGTTCGTTGACGGCAATCTGACGCTGCTTATCGGCCGTCTCGCGCTGTTTCACGGCCTCCTTCTCGGCGGCCAGCGCCAGAACCTTGGCCTTCTTTTCCTGCTCGGTCGCGGCCACCGCTTTCTCCTTCTCGTCGAGCGCCACTTTCTCCGCGCTGGTCGCTCGATCGGCCACAGCCAGCACCTCGGCCTTCGTCGCGCGCGACGCCTCGGCCACAGCCTTCTTCTGTTCCGAGCGGGCCGCCTCCCGGAGAGACTCCTGCTTCGACTCGGAAATCTCGTCGGAGACGATTGTCTGGTCGGAGCGACCCGGCGCAGGCTCACCCGCTGCCGCCCCACTGACCGTGAAGGGGTCGATGGTGTCGGACGTGGGTTCCCCGCTTTTCTTCTGGAACTGCCATGACGAACCGCCAGTCCCCGCCAGGTTCTGGCCGCAGTGCGAGCAGACCCCCGTGACCAGATCGGAACCCAGGACTCGCTGGTGACATGCCGGACACTTCAACATGGAACTTCTCCGCGCCGAGCCGAATCCTCATGATTCGACCCGCACTCTCTCAATACACTGCGTGATCACGACGCATCCTGACCAACACTGATCACCGTGGAACAGCCGACTTCGGCAGGCTGGTGAACTTCCGGAACAACTGTGCCGCACGGCTCAGCTTGGGGGATGACTCCCGCACCGTGGGACGAACATCCCCCGAGGTCGATGGGGAGCCATTCATCGCGACCATCGCGCCGACGAACATGACCGAGCCAGCGGACAGCGCCTGGGTGTGACCACTCGACGAGGGGTCGCTCGCATCGCTGAGGGCCTCCTCCGTGTTGTACACATCGTCGATGGACGACTCGGCCCCCGTGACCTCCATGTCGACCGGCTGCCCCGTGTCGAACAGGTGAGTGTGGTTCATCCGACTATTTGGGGGGATGAGTTGCGAGAACGGGCATGCTGGTTTCCACTGGAGGTTGTGTTTGACGGCACGACATTCCAAGGGAGAACGCAGCATGTCCGCAGAGGCATTGTACGAGGCGATGGGGCTCGAGGGCGACGAGGTCGAGGGGACTTGGGAGAGCGACGGGACGATTTATGTGCAGGTCGTGGTGCCGCGTGAAACGCTGGCCTGTCGAAAGTGCGGGTGTCAGCGGGTACACATTGATGAGCGGGCGAGGCGGGAGTGGAAGTCGGCCCCGCTGGGGGTCACGCCGGTGGTGATCACGATGGATTCGCCGAAGGTCAAGTGTCTGGAGTGCGGGGCCAAGACGTGGCATCAGCCGACCTTTGCGAGTGGGCAGCGGCGGGTGACGAAGGCGTTCCAGAAGTCGCTGGAGGCGTGGCTGTCGAAGCTCACGATTCAAGACGCCGCAGAGATGTTCGGCGTGGCGTGGCATACGGTCAGCGAGGTGGATCTGGCGCGGCTCAAAAAGTTGTCGCGGCCGAAGCTGTCGGGGCTGAAGCGGTTGGCCATTGATGAGAACTATTTGGGGACCCGTCACGGGTACATCACGCTGGTGTTGGACCTCGATTCGATAGCCATCGTGTCGGTGCTGAAGGGGCGCGGCAAGGCGGCTCTGAAGCCGTTCTTTGCCAAGCTGAAACAGGCTCGGGCCAAGATCGCAGCCGTGGCCACCGACATGTCCGGCGGGTACATCGCAGCTGTGGAGGAGTCCCTGCCGAAGGCGGCCTTAGTGTTTGATCCCTCTTTAATATTATTACGGCATGTGGTGAAGCTGATGAACGAGAAACTCAGCGACCTGCGGCGCGAGATGTACCACGAACTCACCGACAAGATGCATCGCAAAGTATTAAAGTGGACGCGGTGGCTCTTGGTGATGAATCCGGAGAACCTGAAGCAGAATGAGAAGGTCGATGAGAAGGCCCGGCTCAAGGAAGCCCTGAAGCTGAACGAGTCGCTGTCCGTGGCGTACTACATCAAGGAGGATCTGCGGCAGTTCTGGAACCAGAAGTCGAAGCCCGCCGCCGAGAAGTTCCTCGAAGCCTGGTGCCGCCGTGCCGAAGCCGCGGGCATCCGCCAGATGCAAGTCATGGCCAAGACCCTCCGCCAGCACCGCCGGGGTCTCCTCAACTGGTACGACCACCCGATCTCGACCGGCCCACTGGAAGGGATCAACAACAAAATCGGGGCGCTGCAACGACGAGCCTACGGCTACCGCAAC
>JAYTWO010000213.1:0-15168 GCA_043743415.1 Planctomycetota bacterium | reverse complement strand
GACATCAGCGGGGCCACCTGGTTGAGTCCCGAAGCATCGCCACCCGCCGAGATGCTGTCGCCGCTCACACCGATGGTCAGTGGTTCCCCAGCCTTCAGTCGGGCGATCGTCCGTGGGAGTTGCTCAGCTGCGAAGTGCGGGCGGGTTCCCTTCCAGGTGAACTCTTTGCGGTGATAAGTCACCTCGACTTGATGGTCATGAAACCACCGCCCCGGTCCGTAGAGCAACGACTGCTCCGGATGGCCGACGCGGTGCTTGTAACTCATCGGAGACCCGGTCGGCGGGAACAGATCGGCGGTCTTGATGAACGGAGCCTTCGAGTCGGCGGGAAGCTCAAACGTCCCATTGGCCTGCAGCGTGGCCAGCTTCCCCGGGTCGTAGGTCATCTCCCGATTGGAGTTGCGGATCGACACAATCTCCACCGCTGGAAAGGCCAGCCGCCCGATCAGCGGGCCGCCCTCTGTGTCCTGAAACAGGACCGTACTCTCGTGGTGGACCACTTCCCCTTCCCACACCGGGTCGAGGAGGTGCAGATCCGCCATCGGTTGGATCGTCTGGGGCTCATCCGCGATGAGACACGCGGTTCCGAGAAGCCATGCCACCAGCATGCACACAGAGCGAAAACGGATCATCGGGGAGTTCCTTTTCGGAAGGGGCAGACAGGGGGGCACGCCGAGACGTGTGGTGAGTGTCTACCAATCGCGACTCGACTGCCACTCTGCCGCACGATCCCCGGAAGCGGCACCGCCATGGTCGCTGTTCGCTCTCGCGAAAGGGCGTTCTTTTGCGGAGCGAAAGACGACAATGGCCACCCATCGGATCAGCATCGCAATTCCAGATTCAGATTCAGATTCAACTGTCGAATCGACGAAGACTTATGTACAATTCGGGCTCATTGTCTGAGGGAGATCATGGGATGCAGATGGTTGTCCGACTGCTGTGCTGTGCCGGGGTGATACTGGGAGGTTCGTTCATCCATGCGGAGGATGTCGAGGCTTTGCGGATTGTTCCCAGTCAGGTGCAGATCGGCGAGCCGGAAACGTCCGAACAGTTGCTCGTCTGGGGAACTCTCGGGAAGCGGGAGCGGGATCGAACGACCGAGGTCGTCTATACCTCGAACCCCTTGGGGATCGTCCTCATCTCCTCCTCGGGGCAGGTCACTCCGCTGCGTGATGGGCATGCGGACATTACGGTGACGCGCGGGGGACAGACCGCTTCGGTCCCGGTCGATGTGACCGGTCTGACCCACCCGGTTCCCGTCTCCTTTCGCCGCGATGTTCTCCCGATCCTTTCGAAATGCGGCTGCAATTCCGGAGGCTGTCATGGCAAGGCGGAGGGCCAGAACGGGTTCAAGCTGAGTGTATTTGGGTTCGACCCAGTGGCGGATCATCAGGCCCTGACAATGGAGGCCCACGGCCGCCGGGTGTCGCGGACGACGCCCGCTCGCAGCCTGCTTTTGCTCAAGGCGTCCGGCACGACGCCGCATGGCGGAGGGCGCAAGATCGAACCCGGTTCGCGCTGGCAACAGCGACTCGTACGCTGGATCGCCGAGGGTGCCCGCTTCGAGGACCAGTCGGCTGCGGTCCTCACCGGCATCGAAGTCGAGCCTCAGCAGATCACCCTCGACCCGCACGGATCACAACAGCTGCGAATCGTGGCCATCTCGCCCCTGGGGGGCCGCCGCTGTGTGACCACCGAGTGTGACTACCAGTCGAATCAAGACGTGATCGCCGGGGTGGATCCCCACGGTCGGGTCACAGCCACCGACCTTCCCGGCGAGGCGGCGATCCTCGTGCGTTATCAAGGCCAAGTGGCCGTCTGCCGCGTCACACGACCGCAGGCCCAGCGCCAGTTCGTGCGTCCGGTGGAGCGGAACCTGGTCGACACGCACGTCTGGAACAAGCTCGATCATCTCGGGATTCCGGTCAGCCCGCTGGCCGATGATGCGACGTTTCTGCGGCGAGTGTCGCTCGACATGACCGGGACGCTGCCGACGGCGGATGAGGCTCGGGCGTTCCTCACCGACACCTCCCCGGACAAACGCCAACGAGTGGTCGAGTCACTCTTCCTGCGCCCCGAGTACGCGGACTACTGGGCCCAGCGCTGGGCCGATCTACTCCAGGTCGACAAGGATGTCATCGCTCCGCCAGGGACCGTGGCGATGACGCGCTGGATTCGACGGCAGATGGAACGCAACGTCCCGTACGACCAGTTCGTGCGGTCGATCCTCACCGTGGAGGGGACGACGCTGGCCGAGTCTCCCGCCGGTTTCTATCAGGTGCAGGCAGACCCCGAGAAACTGGCCCGGTCGGTCAGCCAACTGTTCCTCGGCGTCCGGATCGAATGCGCCCAGTGCCATCACCACCCCTTCGAACGCTGGGACCAGCGGGACTATGTCGCCTTGGCCGGGTTCTTTACCGGAGTCGATCGTCGCGTGGTCCCGACGGGTGGACTCAAGATCGTGGACAAGGCCGGTTCCGACCTCAAACATCCCCGCAGTCAAGAGGTCATCCCCGCCGCCGGACTCGGAGCCCCCGCGGCGGTGTTCAGCGAGCCCACGGCCCGGCGCCGGGCGCTGGCCGACTGGATAACGCAGAGCGACAACCCGTACTTGGCCCGTTCGATCGTGAACCGGCTCTGGGCCCACTACATGGGGCGCGGGCTGGTCGAGCCGATCGATGACCTGCGGACGACCAACCCGGCCTCGAATGAACCGCTACTCGACGCCCTCGCACAACACCTGATTGACCAGAAGTACGACCTGCGGGCTCTCACGCGGATGCTGGTCCAGTCACAGGTCTATCAACTGGCCTCGCGCGTTGAGGGGACGAACGCCGCCGATGAGCAGAACCACTCGCATGCCCACTGGAAGCCGATCCAGGCCGAAGTCCTGCTGGATGCGATCTCGCAATCGACCGGCATGCCCGAGAAGTTCAACGGCTGGCCCGTCGGCACCCGGGCCATTAAGGTGTGGGACAACAAGTTGCCATCGGACTTTCTGGATCTCTTCGGTCGCCCGAGCCGCCAGTCGGTGTGTGCCTGCGAACGGGGCGTCGAGCCGAGTATGGCGCAGGCCCTGCACCTGCTGAACTCGACGAACACCTCGGGCAAGATCGCCGACCGGGATGGGCGGGCCGCTCGGCTGGCGGCCTCTGCTCAGACCAGCGACGAGATCATCGACGATCTCTACCTGACCACGCTGACCCGGCTCCCGAGCGAAGCCGAACGGATTCGGTTGCGGAGTGCGTTCTCCGAGTCGACGGATCGGCGGGAGACAGTCGAAGACATTCTGTGGGCGCTGCTGAACACGAAGGAGTTCGTGTTCAACCATTGACGTGTGGCCGTGGCCTGGACCCCCGTAGCCTGGCCCCCTAGGTCCGGGCGAGACGCACGCGGGGTCGAGGGCGAAGGCGGGTTGGCAGGCAGCGAAACGGAGCTTCGAGGAGATGCAGTCCCAAGCAGAGCTTGGAACTGAGAAGTGACAACTGACACGGTGACATCATGAAACAGAACCTTCCTCAATCGACGTACTGCGACGGAGTCTCCCGGCGTCGCGCCCTGCGCGTCGGAGCCACCGGCCTGTTCGGTGGGCTGTCGCTGCCGACGTTGCTCCAGCTGCAGGCCCAGGCGGCGACATCGACCCCGGCCAAGGCCAAGTCCTGCATCTTCCTGATGCTGGAAGGTGGACCGAGTCATATCGACATGTGGGACTTGAAGCCCGAGGCCCCCGCGGAGATTCGGGGCGAGTTCAATCCGATCGCGACCTGCGTGCCGGGGACTCAAATCAGCGAGATCCTTCCGCGGTGTGCTCGCGTGGCCGACAAGTTCACGATCCTCCGCTCTCACAGCCACGCCGACAACGCCCACCAGACCGGTCGCCACTGGGTGCTGACCGGTTATCCGCCGAACTTCGCCGATGGCCAGGCCCAGGGCGAGCCGTTCAATGTCCTTTATCCGTCGATCGGGTCGATCATGGCCCGCGAACTCGGGCAGGGCGGCAGCGTGCCTCCATATATCGAGATGCCCAACCCGCTCGGCCCTGGCGGCCCCGGCTTCTACGGTCCGACGTATGCCCCGTTCACCATCGAGAACGACCCCGCCCAACCCGACTTCCAGGTCCGCGACCTCGACGCCCCCGCTCTCGTCAACGGGGACCGCTTCACCCGCCGTCGCCAGTTACTCGGTGATCTCGAGGGCCTGGGGAACAGCCGCGACGCCACCGGCAAGGCCGACACCCTCGCCTCCTATTACGAGAAGGCGATCGACCTCACGACCTCTCCCGCAGCCCGTCAAGCGTTCGACATTCGGGCCGAGTCCCCCGAGATGCGGGAGCGCTACGGGTACTCGTCGATCGGCCAATCGGCGCTACTCGCCCGGCGGCTCGTCGAGGCCGGGTGCCGGTTCATCGGGATCGATCATGGGAGTTGGGATACGCACTTCGATAACTTTACGAGTCATAAAAAGACTCTCGTCCCGCCGACCGATCAGGCGCTGAGTGCCTTGCTCACCGATCTCGATGAGCGGGGGATTCTCGACGAGACCCTCGTGGTGATGATGGGCGAGATGGGCCGCACGCCGCGCATCAACAAGGACGCCGGACGCGATCACTGGTCGCAGTGCCAGACGGTCATCCTCGCCGGGGGAGGCATCAAACGCGGGGCCGTGATCGGAGCCAGCGACGCCTCGGCCAGTTACCCCACAACCCAGCCGTACGGGGTCCAGGACTTGCTGCGGACGATCTTCCACCTGATGGGAGTCGACTCCGACAAGGTCTACACGACCCCGCTGGGACGCCCGGTCCCGATCGTGAGTGGCGGCCAACGGATCGAGGAGGTACTCGCCTGATGGTTCCAGTAATCGTTCGCCGGTGTTTGTCGCCTTTCGCTCCGCGAAAGGACGTTCTTTCGCGGAGCGAAAGGCGACACTCGTGGCCGCCCCGATTCTCGGTGCTGCTGCTCACGAGCCTCCTCGGAACTCACTCACTGCTGGCCCAGGCCCCCAAGCTCCCGGAGGTCGGGTACGTGTACCCACCCGTCATCCAGATCGGGACCACGACCGATGTGACGCTCGGCGGGTACGACTGGACGGACGACCTCCAGTGGTTCGTGCATCACCCGCAGATCAAGCTGGAGACGCTCGGCCCGCCGGGGGAGTACATCCTGCCGCCGCCGCCGTACTGGGTGGGCCCGCGCGCCAGCTTGCCTGCCTCACCGATTCCACGCGAGGTCGCGGGGCGGATCGCGTGCCCTGCGGATGCGCAGCCCGGGCCCGTCTACTGGCAGGTTGCCAACGCCAATGGCACCTCGTCGACAGCGCTGTTTTATCTCAGCCAGGGCCCGGAGATCATCGAGAGCCGCTCCCGTGACTTGCCTCAGCGGCTGCCCGCACTGCCGCTGGCCATCTCGGGGCGGTTGAGTCGCTTGACCGAGGTCGACCGTTATGAAGTGACGCCCGCCCAGGACGGGCTGATCTCGGTCGACCTGATGGCCCGCCAACTCGGCTCGAAGTTTCAGGCCGCTCTGGAGGTCCGCGATGCCGGGGGACACCTGCTGGCCGATTTCGCCGACACGCAGGGGCTCGACGGGGCGCTGACCTTCCAGGCTCTTGCGGGCCAGACTTACACGGTCGCGATCCATGATGTCGACTTCCGGGGCGACCGGTCGTACATCTACCGCCTCGCGCTGACCGAAGGCCCGCGAGCGATGACAACCATCCCCGCGCGGGGTGTCCGGGGGGCCACGCAAACGATGGAGTTCATCGGCATCGGACTGGCGACGGGGGCTGCTCAAGAAGAGTCCGTGGTCGCGACCGTCACCTTCCCCGTCGCTGCAAACGCCACCTCATTTCGTCATGCGTTGCAGACGCCTCAGGGAGTCGTCGCGTTCGAGATCCCGGTCGGCGATCTCCCGGAGCAGGCCAGCACGGCCCTTCCCGCCACCGGGACGGACCCTCCACTCGTGACAGTCCCGAGTGCCATCACCGGTCGACTCGGAGCTGCCCCGTCCGAGGCCCGGTTCGTTTTCGACACCACCGAGAAGGAGTGGTACTCCGTCACCCTCCAGTCGCAGGCGATTCGCGGCTCGCTCGATGTGAACCTGACCCTCCTCGACCCCACTGGCAAGGTCATCCTCGAAAGCGATGACAACGGAGGGACGCTCGACGCACTCGTGCGGTTCCAGGCGACCTCGACCGGTCGCCACACGGCCGTCGTCCACAGCCTCTCCCCGCGCACCGGGGCCTTGAGCGAGACTTACCGCCTGGCCATCGAGCGTGACGCTCCAGGGTTCCGCCTGCTGGTCCCACAAAAGATCGATGTACCGCGGGGAGGGAAGCTCGACCTGAAGCTGCAACTCGAACGCCTCGGCGGGTTCACGGGACCAGTGACGGTGCTGGCTCAGGGACTCCCGCAAGGCGTCACCACGAAGGTCGACTGGCTCATCCCCGAGGGCAAGCACGAACTCGTCATCCCGCTGGAGGCTGCCGCCGAGGCCGAGGTGACTGCCAGCCACATGCTCTTCACCGGATCGGCGAAAGTCGGCGATACCGAAGTCAAGCTCGCCGCCACGACACAGCTGACCGGCAACCTCTGTCCGAGATCGCCGGACGAGTGGCGCGGTTCGACCAGTCTCATCAACGTCACCATGCCGCCGCTGTTCGAGATCAAGGTCATCGACCGCGAACGCCAGCGAGATGTCCATCGCGGCACGACCTACCTGGCCGAACTCGAAATCGTCCGCCAGCCCGGCTTCACGGGCGACCTGCAAATCGCCATGACCGCCCAGCAAGACCGCAGCCGCAATGGCATTCGCGGCCCGCTTCTCAGTGTGCCCGCCGGAGCCACTCGGGTCTTCTACCCCTGCACGATGCCCGAGTGGCTCAGCACCGATCTGACCACTCGCATCGTCGTCCACGGTGTCGGAGCAGTGGCCGATTCGCAAGGCCGCCAGCACTGGCTGACCAGGGCCGCCGATGCCCGCATCACGATGATTATGGAGGGGGCACTGCTCAAACTCAACACCCGCACCCCCCAACTGACCGCCCAACCGGGCGACTCACTCCGACTGCCAGTCACCGTCTCGCGCTCGGTCAAACTCCCGCTGCCGACGACTGTGGAACTGGTGATCCCGGACGAGCTGCGGGGCGTGATCGAGTTCGATTCGCTGGTGTTGCCTCCCGACCAGCGCGAGGGCCAGCTGACGATTCGAACCCAATCGGATGCCCGCCTTCACGGACGATGGACATGGCGGTTGCGAGCGACCTCGCTCCAGGACGGCCAGTGGCCCGTAGTCTCCGAAGCCGACCTCGACATCGTTTTTGAGTGATGCGAGTCATGCCCGGCGGACTGCCACGGGCTGAGCATGTGGGGCGATACGCTGGCCGTTGAAATCGATGGCACCCAGCGTTGCAAAAATACAACGTACACTGCGGAGTCAAGGACTTTTTCGCTCGGTGAGGAATATTTGCACGTCTTCGTGAAATAAGTACCGCATCGCGAATTGGAGAGAACTAGATTTGCAGTATGTCCCATTTCCTCCAGAGTGAAAGCCTGCCATGAAACGTCGTTCGTTCCTGCTGTCGTCCCTCGGTTTGACCGCTGCCCTCGCTGCCGGAACTCACGTTCGGGCGGCCACGAGTTCCTCCGACATCATCCGCGTGGAAGAGGACTGGTACATCAAGATCGGTGACCCTGACCCAGCCATTGACGCCCCGCAGATCGTGACCGTCTTCGGACCGGTCGATCCCATCACCGGCACGCACGCCATGTTCGAACTCAACCACGGCACCCAGCCCGACTTTGCTCAGGGCGGGATGCAGCTGCAGTGCTGGTACGCCAATTCGCTGGTCGGCTATCGCAGCCAGCACGCCCCGGCGGAACTGAATGTCGTGGATGAGGTCATCAAGTACACCACGGCCTCTGAAATCATTTTGTTCGGCACGGATCGCGTCCGGATGGAGGTCATCAATGGCACGTCCACCAGTTGGGGGACGTTTGGCGGAACCCAATCGTTGCGACTGACCCTGCCGACTGCAATGGACGACCTGAACAGCTTCAACCCGGCGCACTCGATCGTGAACTCGCGGGTCACGTTCGGGGGCAATCGCGTCATCGTGTATAAGCGGACCGAGATTCGGTACTACAAAGAAGCGGGGCTGTACCAGACGGTCACGGCGGACACGATTGTCGAACAGTGGTAGGGAGTGTCGCCTTTCACGCCGCGAAAGAGCGTGAGTACTCGTCTCCCGCAGGCGCTGCTTGCGATCATTCTTGGCAACCACCGGGGAACCTCATCATGAAACGCTTGGCCCGTCCGAACCCCCTTCACACGGCCCGTCGAGGCAACGTCCTCGTACTCAGTGCCATGGTGTTTTCCATGCTGCTGGCCTTCACAGCCTTCGTCGTGGATATCGGGTATATCGTGCTGTCACGGTCCGAACTCTCGGCGGTCGCCGATGGAGCGGCTTTGGCGGCCACCATCGAGATGGCGGAGGGGTTTGGCACGCTGCCCCAGACGCAGGTGGCCACCAATTCCAAGAGTGCCGCCGTCGCCACGGCGGCGGCCAATCGGGCGTCGGGAGTGAACTCGGTGTATTGCAGTTCAACACGCGATGTGAAGCTGGGAAAATATACTTGGAACGCCACCACCGCGAAGTGGGACACGACGTGGAATGCGACCCCCTACAACGTGGCCGAAGTCACGTTGCACCGGGATCAGGTGGGCAGCACTCTGGGTGACAAGCAACTCGATCTGTTCATCGCGCCGTCATTTGGCAAGGCCAAGGCGGGGGTGGTGTTGACCGGCAAGGCCGCCCTGTTGCCCGCCACGGGGTTGAAAAAGATCACGGGGGTCAATCTCGACATCTTGCCGATCACGCTCGATCTCCCCACTTGGAATAACTTGCTGGCGGGTGCGGGTTCGGATGCCTATTCCTACAACCCGACCTCAGGGGCGGTCACGAGCGGGTCCGATGGCGTTAAGGAGGTCGACCTGTATCCCCTCAACGGTAATACCACCTCCGGAAATCGGGGCACGGTCGACATCGGCAGCAGCAACAACAGCACCGCCGACATCAGCCGGCAGATCCGAAACGGCGTCAACGATGCCGACATGGCCTACTTCGGAGGCCAGTTCAACTGGAGCAGCGGGACGATCACCCTCAATGGGGACACCGGCCTCAGTGCTGCGATCAAGGACGATCTGAATGCGATCAAAGGGAAACCCCGCATGATCCCGATCTTCACCTCAGTCTCTGGTCCCGGGAACAACGCCAACTACATCATCACCAAGTTCGTCGGCATCCGGGTGCTCTATGTGCAGCTGACCGGAAACCAGAAGAAAGTGGTGGTCCAGCCCGCCAGCTTTGTGAGTCCCGCCGGGATTCCCGGCACAACTACGATTGGATTGGGCACCGTGTTCTCGCCCGCTGCGATTGTGAAGTAGGCTGGATGTGCCAGCCCGTTGAGTCAGCCCGACGGCTCTCCGCCGTTCGTCATTCCCCTCTGTTTGTCTTTGTCTTCCCAGGTGTTCCGATGCGTTCCCCATTCCGCCCCAACACTCGTTCGAAAGCGGCTCCCCGGTCGGGGGCCGCTGTGATCGAAATGGCCATGGTGATGCCCATTTTCTGCATGCTGGTGCTGGGGATCGTGGAGTTTGGCCGGGGGTTCATGGTCTGTCAGTTGCTGAACGACGCCGCCCGCGAGGGGGCCCGCTCGGCGATCCTCTCTGGCAGCACGAACGCCAGCGTGACGGCGGATGCCAAGGCGTTCATGGTCGACACGGTGAAATGTGCAGCCAACGACGTGACCGTCACGATCACGATCACCGCGGCAGCTGGGAATCCGGCCACCGCGAACGTCCTGGCCAGCGCCCGCAAACGCGATCTGTGCAAAGTGAAGGTCTCAGTGCGATTTAGCAAAGTGAGTTTCATCCCCGGCAACTATCTCACGACCTCCACGCTGGCCGGAATGTCCGCCATGCGACATGAGTAGCGAGCCCGATTGTCGGGCTGAGGGTGGGACCAGCCGCTTTGGAAGCAGGCCCACCATTGAGCAGGGACAACGTCGCAAGTGGTGGGCCAGCGCTCCAAAGCGAGCTTGTCTCACCCTACGACTACAACTCCCGTTAAGCGTCGGTTCTATCGCGTCGCGTTGTCGCCCTGATTCCGGCAGGCAATCAACTCCGCGACAATACTAATCGCGATCTCCGGGACGGTCTGCGAACCGATCTCCAGACCCAGCGGAGCATGCACGCGGGCTAAGAGGGACTCTTCGATCCCTTCGCGGCGCAGATCGTCGAAGATCATTTTAATCTTGCGGCGACTGCCGATCATGCCGAGGTAGCGTGAGGGCCTCCGCACGAGGTGAAACAGCGCCTCTTCGTCGTGGTTGTGGCCCCGCGTGACGATGATACAGAACGTGTCCTCGTCGACTTCGAGCAAGGGCAGTACCTCATCCATCCGTCCCACGATCCGCCGGACCGCCTTCGGGAAACGCTCCTCAGTCACGTACTCCGCGCGATCATCGACGACCGTCACATCGAAGTGGACATCGGCTGCCATGTCCGCCACCTTCTGGCCCACATGCCCGCCGCCCACGACGAGCAGCTTGCCCCGCGCGAGATACGGGAGATACGACACCCCTTCGGCCACATACGGGCGCGGGCGCTGGGCGAGCGGTCGCAGGCCTTGAACGAGAACTGGTGAAGCAGAAATCCCCTGCGGCCCCGCGACGCAAACCCCCTCGCGATCAAACAGTAATCGCGACAACACCGTCAGCCCGCACGACTCCGGTTCGAGGACCACCGCTTCTGTACAACCTCGCCCGAGATCAATCAGTCGGGCCAACTCTTTGTAGTAGGTCACATCCGCCCCAGCCCGGAGCGGATCGACCAGCATCCGCATCCGCCCGCCACAGATCAGCCCATCGTCCCAGCCGTAGTCGCTGTCGAGCTGAAACGTGAGGAGTTCCGGCTGCCCATCCAGTAACAGCCCCAGTGCCCGGCGTTTGACCTCGGCCTCGACACAGCCGCCGCCGAGCGTGCCCTGCTGGCTCCCGTCCGGGAAGACCAGCATCGCCGCCCCCGCCTTCTGCGGCGTCGACCCGCGCGTCTCCACCAACAGCGTCATCGCCACTGGACGGCCCGCAGCGAGTGTGGTGAGTAGGGCTTGGAGCAATTCCCGCATGATGTCAGGGGCCGGTGGGTTCAGAGGTCGATGTGCGAGGTGTCCCCGCGATTATGCTCGCTGGAGTCACCCACGGCGAGCGTCCGGAGAGTCGGCGATTTCTCCGAAATCGCTGTCTGATCCCGATTCGAGAGTGGCTCTCAAGAGAACGTAGCGACCTTCGCCAGAAGGTGGGCGAGTGTTCTCGGCGTTGTCAGGTGCCAACAAACTTCCGAAGTCTCAGAAGACTTCGGAAGTTTGTCTCCGAGTTCTGTCACGGGTTCCGGCCCCCCACGTTCTGGCGAACGTAGCTACTCCGGAAACGCCCACCGCGCGAGCCAGACCGAGGGCAAGTCCGACTGGAGCAGCGGGGCCGGGCGGCCTAACCGTCGCAGGACATTCTCCGCCGCGAGATACCCGCTGCGGACGGCGGACTCCATCGTCGCGGGCCAGCCGGTTTGGGTCCAATCGCCCGCGAGTTGCAGGTTGGGAATCGGGCTTTGCTGGACCGGGCGAATGGCGTCGATGCCGGGCGTGACGGAGAAGACGGCGCGGCGTTCGACGACGAGGCGGCCTCGAATCAGTTGAGCGTCACGAGTCTCGGGCCAGATGGATCGCAACTCGTCAGCGACCTTCGCGATGGTGGCCTCGCTGCCGAGGGACTCGACATCGCGGCTGGCACTGATGACGACCTGGCAATACCAACCTTCGTCGGTCGGCTCCCCCGGTGTCGAGCGGTTGAACATCCACTGGCTGAGCCGATCGACGAGGACCGCATGCGGCAGGTTCGTCAGCGGGCGGTTGAACCACAGATGCACGCTGGCAATCGGGGCGGTCTCCAATGCGGCGAGTGTCGCCTTTTGCTCCGCAAAAGAGCGTCCTTTCGCGGAGCGAAAGGCGACACGACCGCCCGCCTCCAGCATCGGCAGCAGTCGGTACGGCGGGACCGCCACGATCACCTCTTCGACGGGAATCTCTTCGCCCGTGCGTGTGGCAATGTGCGTGATTCGCTCGCTGTCCCCGTGCAGGCTTTCGACAGCTGTCGAGCGGTCAATCCTCACACCGCGACTCGACAGCCACTCCGCCGCGAACTTGTCATAGAGATCGGTGAGCGACACCGTGGGAATTAAAACTTCCCAGCCAGTGCGGTTCTTCGCAAACCCATCGAGCAGCACCTTGCGGGCATAACTCGCGTCGATGCGGTCCAGCGTCTCACTCAACGCACTCACGAGTACGAGATGCCAGAACCCGCTGCAGATCCGCTCCGACTGGTGATGCTCAGCCAGCCAGTCGGAAAGTTTAATGCCACGGAGTTTCGCACTGGGAGTACGCAACAGACTCGACAGACCTAACAACAGACGAAGTCTCTCGCCCCAGGACAACCAGTGCAGCGAGGCCAGCGACGGGAGCAGATGCAGCGGAGCCGGAAGCGGGTCTGCTCGCATCACCGTGGAACGACCGGTCGGCCCGATAAACGTCAGCGACTTCTCGCGCCGAAAGTACGGCCCCGCGCCGATCGTCTCGCAGAAGTGAGCGAGGTTCGTGCAGCAGCCCATGCTCACATGCTGGCAATTGTCGAGTTCCTCGCCGTTCGTGGGATCGATAAACGATGACGCCCGCCCGCCGAGTTGCTGCCGCGACTCCAGCAGGCGGCAGGCCACTCCCCGCGACGCCAGCCCAGCTGCGGCGGCCAGGCCGGCGAGACCGCCACCGATGATGATGACTGGAGGAGAGTGCATGTGGAAGTGTTCGCTCGGGTGGAACGGGCTCCATGGCCTGACCGTGTGAGATGTTCCAGCAGAGTGTTGGAGTACGCGAGCATTTCACCAGGGCGCGAGTGCCGGAAACGTGGCCCCAGTCTCGCCACCCGGCCACTCCAAAGTCGCTGATCGCTCCGCGATCAGAACGTGGGCCATGGGCAGGCTTTCTACCTCGACGGCGTTCTGATCGCGGAGCGATCAGCGACTTTGACCCAGCTGGTTCGGGATCTGATCGAGAAATCGCCGACATTCAATCCCCGTGCAACGTGCGGAGACGGCTGGAGGTCCGCAGCATCCACTGGATGCGTTCGAACTCATTCAGCCAGTCCTGCATCACCGACAGCGTGAGGTCATCGCCCAGCGCGATGCCGGTGGAACAGGCGGCACCGGAGAGTGTGGAGATCAGGCTGCGGTACTTCGACAAAGTGCGGTCGCCGTAACGCCCGCAGACGTGGCCGTCCTCGCTGAGGAACACCACTGACGGGACGCGGGCACCTCCACAGGTTGACATGGCAGCGGCCAAGTCGGGGTTGGCGTCGCGGTCGAAGTAACGCATGTCGAGTGGGGGGCACGCCTTGGCGAAGTGCTCGAACATCGGACACTGGTTGACGCAATCGCCGCACCAGGTGCCTGCCAGAACGATGACCTTCATCGACCGCGTGAAGCTGCCGAGCAGGGCCTTCTGCGAGTCGTTGAGCGAGACGCAACCGTAGAAATCGTTCCAGCGGCGACGCTGATCGGGCGAGCCGTATTTCTCCAGGAAGGCACTGTACGACAGTCCTTCGGCAAACTTGGCGGCGAAATCCATGGGAGTCATTCCTGAGTCGAGTCAGCGGGCAGTGGGGTGTCGCGTAGCATCCTCGCGTGACGGGCGATCTTGTCAAGTGCGGCCCGGAAATCGCGGGCAGCGGATGGTCCTTCGAGGAGTAGCGGATGGTGCAGCATGACCACGCTGGCACAGGCCCGCGTCCCGTTCGGCAGGTCGCCCACCGCCCGAAAACGACGGCGAGCATGGATCTGATGCAGCCCTGCAAACCCCGGATCGAGGGCGATCCCCTCGGCCCGCATCGCCCGACAGAACCGGTCGCGCGGCAGGCCATCGAAGGCGGTGGGGGCGTACCAGAAGCCGAGTTTGTAATATGCAGTCTGGAGTGTCGTCTTTTGCTCTGCAAAAGAACGTCCTTTCACGGAGCGAAAGGCGACACTCGTGGCCCCGCTTCGAAACGGCGTCAGTCCCGGCAGGTCGTGTAGCTCGTCGACCACCTCGGCCCGTGCAGCGTTGTCGCGATCGAGGCTGTGCCACTGCGGCAGCAGCAGCGCTGCCTGCATCTCCGACAGCGGGTACGCCTCGTTCCCGCGCTGGGTGTAGAGCCGAATCCGCTGGGCCATCTCGGGCCGCGAGGTCAGAACTGCGCCGCCTCGTCCGGCGGTGACGAGCTTCGAGCCGCCGAAGCTCAGTGTCGACACATCTCCCCAAGCCCCAGTCGGTCGACCAGCCACCACAGTGCCGGGTGCCTGGCACACGTCCTCAATGATCGCGATCCCGCGTCGGTCGGCGATCTCACGCAGAGCCAGCATGTCAACCAGCCCGCCTTGCAGGTGCGAAGCGATGATTGCCTTCGTCTTCTCGGTGATGGCCGCCTCGATCGCCGCGACATCGATCTGGGCATCATCCCCCCGGCAATCGACCAACACCGGCACCGCCCCCAGCAACACCACGTTCGTGAAGTTCGCTTTGAAGTCATACGCCGAGAGAATCACCTCATCCCCCGGCCCGACCTGACAACCTCGTAACGCCAGTTCCACCGCAGCTGTCCCGCTCGAACAGAGCTGGACGTGATCTTGTTGTAGAGAGTGCGAGAGTGCCGAGATCAAGCGGGCGGAATGCGGCCCGTGGTAGCGTCCCCATTCGCCGGAGTCCCGCAGCGACTCCAGGACAGCGTCGGTCTCAGCCGTGCGCCGAGGCCAGACCGGTGGCCCCTGCGGACGAACCGGTGAGCCGCCCAACAGTGCAGGTGTGTCAGGGGACATGGGGAGGACGGTCGGGTGGGGAGCACGAAATATGGAGCGACCCGAAGTGTCCCCGATTCGAGATGAAGAAGCCACTGATCGCTCGCTGGCCTTGTGGCATGTGTGTGCATCAGAAAAGGTAGGTCGTTGATAAAAAACGCCACCGAGGCGGCAGGTCGATTCGATTCTGGCACTCTGTGCAGGCGGATGGCAGTGACTGGACCATCAGAAAACGAGG
>JAYTWO010000212.1:0-4367 GCA_043743415.1 Planctomycetota bacterium | reverse complement strand
CAACATCCGCCATCCCCCACCGGCCCGGTCCACGCCGCAAAGGGTCGATTCTGACGGATGGAGTTGAGATCGTGCGCGCTCCAGATTCGACGCAACCTCAAGTATGACGAAGTGTTTCAGCCAATCTCGAATCGATTAGCCGGACAGTTATGGCTTGGCTTACTAAACTACCGGGCCGACCTCCGAATGCTCGGCTTTTCTGGGTTTCAATGTCTCTCCGGAAGTTTTGTGGAGCAAGTCGAATCGATTCGGGGAAGTACACCGAACGACATTGATGCTGTCAGCTACCTCCATCCGCCGTTCAATGACGGGGTGGACAGTTTGACGGAACTCCTGAACTGGTTGAGAGAACAAGAGCTTCTCGGCAAGAAGGCACGATCCAAGTATGGTGTGGACGGCTACGTCGTCATTCTCAACAAATTCGGCCTGGAATACGTCGTCGAGGAGACGCATTACTGGCATGGGCTATTCACACACCAGAAGTTGAGCCTAAAATGGAAAGGAGTCCCTCGCGTCGAATTGACGATGGATGAATCGGAGGATGCAGCAGCGCGACGGATCGTCGAGGGTTGGAGGTCGACATGAAGACCGTCGAAGATTTGCCTTTCTTGCGGGCGCAGGCTGCCGAGTTGGAGCGGTTGATTCGGATTGCGCCGCCTACGGCGGTGATCGCGAAATATCAGTATGAAGAGCAATTCGATGACCTGATTCAAGAAATCCAGGAGATCGTGAACGGCAAGTTTGTTGCTGACTTACGTGATTCCAACAATAAGAAGTTGGATGACTCAATCATCCAAAACGCAGTTGAGAGGAAAGCCTCACCTTATACGCTGCGGGCGTTCGACAAAGACGCCATGCAGAAAAAAGGATATTGCCGGATCCAGAGTCGTCAGATGAAGCGACAGAATTTGGACGTTCGCACATACAGTCCCTCATTGGGTCTGGAGTAGAGAGAAACCGAACCTCTGTTTTGATAAATCCATGACGAATTGGGTTTTCCCGCGATTCACCCTGCATTTCGGCACTCGGAAGAACTACGATCCTTGGTCCTGAACGTGTGTCTCCCTTTGAGGGTGGCACGGTCTGAGGCTTTGCGAAGGCCGTGGCGAGTGGGCCAACGAGCGTGGACCACGCCCTTCCCAAAGCGTCAGGGCGTGCCACCCGAACCGCTGCTGGCATCGCGTTTTCAGGACTCCGGGGGCTGACGCCGCCCGGCTCGCCGACATGGCGTGCTGCGTTTCGCTGACCGAGATCGAGAGCCATTGCCCGTGTCGAATCCGACCTTTGAACTCCTGAACGACCTGCTCTCCCGTCGCATCCTGGTTCTGGATGGGTCGATGGGGGCATTGCTGTTCTCGAAGAATCTGCAGGAGGCCGACTATCGCGGGACGCGGTTTACATCGCACCCAATCGACCTCAAGAATGCCACCGACATTCTCTGCCTGACCCAGCCGGAGCTGATTGCCAGCGTCCACCGCGACTATCTGGAGGCCGGGGCCGACATCGTTGAGACCGACAGCTTCAACGCCAATCCGATCTCGCTGGCCGAGTTCGAACTCGGCCACCTGACCCGCGAGATCAACATCGCAGCTGCGGAGATTGCTCGGAGCGAGGTCGACAAATTCACGCGGGCGAATCCGGACAAGCCGCGCTTCGTCGCGGGGAGTATCGGGCCGACGAAGGTCCAGTTGTCGTTCAACGCCGACAAGCCGGGGTATCGCCCGGTGACGTTCGACGCGATGCAGGCCAGCTATGCGGAGCAGGTGCGGGGCTTGCTGGAGGGGGGCGTCGATCTGCTGCTGCCCGAGACGAGCTTTGACACGCTGAACATGAAGTCGTGTCTCTCGGCGATTCAGCAGGTGTTCGACGAGATGCAGCAATCGGTCCCGGTGATGGTCTCGACGACGATCTTCATGGGCGGTCGCACGCTGACCGGGCAGACGTTGGAGGCGTTCCTGGCTGCGGTGTCACACTTCCCGCTGTTCAGCGTGGGGATGAACTGCGGGATCGGTCCGAAGCAGATGCGGGAGTACATGCAGGTGTTGGCCGGGCGCGTGCCCGACAATGTCCACATCGCCTGCTACCCCAACGCCGGGATGCCGGACGGGATGGGCGGGTTCGACTCCAACCCGGTCGAGTTCACGAAGACCGTGCGCGAGTGGGCCGAGAACGGCTGGCTGAACATCGTCGGCGGCTGCTGCGGGACGAACCCGGAGTATATACGGAATACGGCGGAGGCGGTGAAGGGCCTGAAGCCGAGGGGAAGACGAGAGACGAGAGACGAGAGACGAGAGCCAAGCCGAGGAGCTGTATTCAGTGGGACCGATGTGTTCGAGTTGCGTGGCAACGTATCGAACGATTTGGCTCCCGAATCCCCCTTGCCACTTGATCCCTTGCCCCTTGTCTCTAGGCCCTTCCTCATGATCGGCGAGCGGACCAACGTCACCGGCTCGCGCAAGTTCGCCCGACTCATCAAGGAGAAGAACTACGACGAGGCCCTCAAGATCGCTCGCGAGCAGATCGAGGGTGGGGCCAACATGATTGACGTGAACATGGACGAAGGGTTGCTCGACAGCGAGCACGAGATGGTCCACTTCCTCCAGTTGCTCTCCGATGACCCGGATGTGAACAAAGTCCCGGTGATGGTCGACAGCTCGAAGTTCAGCGTGATCCACGCGGGGCTGAAGTGCCTGGCCGGGAAGGGGGTCGTGAACTCGATCTCGCTCAAAGAGGGCGAGGAGAAATTCCTGGAACAGGCTCGTATTGTGCGAAGCCTCGGAGCAGGCGTCGTCTGCATGGCCTTCGACGAAACGGGTCAGGCAGTCACCGCCGACCACAAGGTCTCGATCTGCAAACGAGCCTTTAACCTCCTGACGAAGTCAGTCGGGTTCGCCCCTGAAGACATCATCTTCGACTCCAACATCCTGACCGTCGGCACCGGGATGGAGGAGCATTCGAACTACGCGGTCGAGTTCTTCGAAGCAGTCCGCCGCATCAAAATCGAGTGCCCGGGAGCGCTGACCTCGGGCGGGGTGAGCAACGTCTCGTTCTCGTTCCGTGGCAACGAAGTCGTCCGCGAGGCGATGAACGCCGCCTTCCTGTACCACGCGATCCAGGCCGGCCTCGACATGGGGATCGTCAACTCGACCCAGCTCGAAGTCTACGACGAGATCGACAAAGAGTTGCTCACCCACATCGAGGACGTACTCCTCAACCGCCACCCCGACGCCACCGAGAAGCTCATCTCTTTCGCCGAGGTCATCAAGTCGCGCGCCAGCGGCAAGACCCAGACCGCTGAAGAAGTTCAGGCGTGGCGGAAGGACACCGTCGAAGAGCGACTCAAGCATGCCATGCTGAAGGGGATCGCCGACTTCATCGAGGCTGACACCGAGGAAGCCCGGCTGAAGTACGGACGCCCGCTGAATGTCATTCAAGGCCCGCTGATGGCCGGGATGAGCGTCGTCGGCTACCTGTTCGGGCAAGGCAAAATGTTCCTGCCTCAAGTGGTCAAGAGCGCCCGCGTGATGAAGAAGGCGGTGGCGTATCTCGAACCGTTCATGGAGAAAGAAAGACGAGAGATGAGAGAGGAGAGAGGAGAGCCAGAAGCCGCCTCCGACCCTGCCTCTCTGGCTCTCGTCCCTCGTCCCTCGTCTCTCGTCTCTTCAAGAGGCAAAATCCTCCTCGCCACGGTCAAGGGCGATGTCCACGACATCGGCAAAAACATCGTCGGCGTCGTCCTCCGCTGCAACAGCTTCGAGGTCATCGACCTCGGCGTGATGGTCTCGTGCGACAAGATTCTGGAGACCGCCATCGCCGAGAAGGTCGACATCATCGGCCTTTCCGGTCTCATCACGCCGTCACTCGAAGAGATGCAAACCGTGGCTCGCGAGATGCAGCGACGCGGGTTCACGATCCCGCTTCTGATCGGCGGGGCCACCACTTCCTCCAAGCACACCGCCGTCAAGATCGCCCCCGAGTACACCCAACCGGTGGTGCATGTGGTCGATGCCTCCCTCTCAGTTCCAGCGGTTGAAAAGCTGCTCGATCCCGACTCGAAAGATGCCTACATGGTCCAGGTCCGCGCTGAACAAGATCGCGACCGCGCGAGTTTCGCGAGGCGTTCCGAGCAGTCGCTCGTGCCGTACTCCCAATCTCTCGACCGCCGGTTCCAGACCGACTGGGCCACCGTCGACATTCCCACACCCGCCTTCACCGGCACGAAGTCCATCGAGGCCGACCTTAGCGTCCTTCGCAGCTACATCGACTGGTCGCCGTTCTTCCAGACCTGGGAACTGAAGGGGAAGTACCCGCAGATCTTCTCCGACCCGGTGGTCGGCGAGGAGGCCCAGAAGCTCTTCGACGACGCG
>JAYTWO010000211.1:0-6256 GCA_043743415.1 Planctomycetota bacterium | reverse complement strand
CGCCGAGACCGACAAGGCCAAGGCCGTGGCCGCTGCTGAGGAAGCCACCAAGGCGGCTACCAAGTCTGCCGAAGACCTGAAGACGGCTCAGGCCTCTCTGACCAAGGTCGAAGAAGAACTCGCGGCTCAGAAGAAGCAGAACGAAGAGCAGAAAAAGGAAATCGAAGAGCTGAAGAAGATGCTCCCGCCTAAGCCAGAGGATGGCAAGCCAGAAGGCGATGAGAAACCGGAAGGCGACAAGCCTGCGGATGAAAAACCAGCGGACGACAAGCCCGATGAGCCGAAGGCCGAATAACGGCTGAGCTTATCACCCCGAATGTACCGAGAACGCGACAGATCCCTGTCGCGTTCTTTGCATTAATGTGGTACGACGCTCCGCGTCGTATGTCACGACGCGGAGCGTCGTACCACAATCCTCCAGAGCAAACACATGTCCCGCCGGTCAATCCTCTTTGCTGCTGGCGGTTCCGGGGGGCACTTGTTCCCCGCCATCGCCGTGGCCGAGGAACTCCAGCGCCGGGCCAGCGAACTCCGCCTGGGAATCGTCGCTTCGGAAAAGGAGATCGACCGCTCCATCCTGGCCCGTTACCCGTTCGAGCGGCATCATCTCGCCTCCGTCTCCCCCGGTCGCATCTTCCGGCAACCGTGGACGGTCCTCTCCAAAAACTGGCACGCCTGGCAAGTCGCCCGCCAACTCATCCGTGAGCAATCCCCCGCTGTCGTCGTCGGTTGCGGCGGCTTTGCCAGTGTGCCGCTCGTCTTCGCCGCCATTCGTGCGGGCGTCCCGGTTGTGCTGCTGGAGCAGAACCTGATCCCCGGTCGGGCCAACGTCTGGCTCAGCCGCTGGGCCACGCGCCTCTGTCTCAGCTTCGAGGAGACTCTGGCCTATCTTCCCGCCACTGTGCAGCGCCGAGCTGCCGACGCTGTCACAGTCACAGTCACAGGCAACCCGGTTCGGCAGTTGATGCTCCCCAACGGGGTGGATTCGCGCATGGGCGGACCTGAACCGATGTCGGGTCGGGAGGGCGAGGCTCTTGCCGAGCCACGATCCGGAGAGGACGCTGTCCCTGGCTCGCGGCTCAGCAGGAGCTTCGCCCTCTCGGTGAAGCCGGTTCCCCCTCGATTGCCGAACCAGTTGCTGATCCTCGGCGGCAGCCAGGGAGCCAGGCACCTCAACGAGGCTGTCGCCGAGTGGGTCTCGACCCGCCCCACGGCCCTCGCCGGTTGGCACCTGATCCACCAGACCGGCGTCGCAGATCAACAGACCATCGCCCAGCGCTACTCCCTGCTGTCGGGGTTTCTTCAAGCTGAAGCGGTCAGCTTCATCACCGATCCCGCCCACTATTATCGATCCGCGACCCTCGTCATCGCCCGCGCGGGAGCCACAACACTGGCCGAACTCGCCTGCCTCGCAGCCCCCACCGTCCTCGTCCCGCTCCCCACGGCTGCCCGCGACCACCAGACCGCCAACGCCCGCTGGTACGCTGATCGAGGAGCTGCCCGCGTGGCGACAGAGTCCACTCGATCGCTGGCTGAGGTGGTCACTCCGCTGCTCTCGGACCAAGCGGCTCGTCTCGGGCTGAGTCAGGCCATCTCACAGACCGCCCATCTGGATGCGGCAGATGCGGTCGCTCGCCTGATTCTCGGAGTGGCCGTGGGATAGGCTTCCAGCCTGTCGTTTGCGGCTCATGACAGGCTGGAAGCCTATCCCACTCTCTACCGCACCGCTTCGGTCCGGCGCAGGCGTTTGCGATCCTTCTTCGAGAGATTCCGCCACTGCTCGGGGGTATATCCGGCGGGGATCGAGAGGGACTGGCTTTCGGTGTCGCTCGCTCCCGACTCGGCATCGTCACTGAGCATGGGTTCTTCGATCGGAAAGTGCGGAGCCGGGATCGGTTGGGCAGCGTGGACTCGGGTCGGTTGCACAGATGACGGGTCCGGAGCGCTGGGCCGAGTCAACGGACGAGCGTGGATGGCGGTCGTGGCTGGGACGGGAGGGGTGGGATTCTCGTCGAGGTCTTCATCCATCGAGGCCGGCCGGGACTGGCTTAATTGTCGGAGTGGAGCTGTAGCTCTGTCCGATAGGGTGGACTGCGGGGGTCGACGTTCTCGGGGAAGCTGTTCGCGTTTCGGCGATGTCGCTTGCTGGTTCCGCCCACTGGATTCCCGTGGAACGGACGGAGGGGTGCGATCGACGACAGTTGCCTGCTCGGCGAGTGGGGCAGCCTTCGCGGCGGCTCGCCTCTGGCGGTAGAGCTGCCATTCCTCGTTGGCCAGGAGAGCGACATGCTGGGCGAATGCCTTGAGTCGGGCCTCCCAGCGCGAGGAGCGAGTCGGCAGTCGCAATTCACGCGAGGCTTCGTTCGTCACATAGGTCACGTACCGGGCATGAATCAGCAACGTCGAGGCGAACACAGTCGGCCACAGAGCCCCCAATGCGGCGTTGATCGGCGTCACCCACTCCACAGGCCACAGCCAGGATCCGAACAACAGGCTCACCCCCGAGAGGACCGCCAGTCCCCGGCTGACTTGAGTCCAAGCCGTACTGGCGGAACGATACAGCATGTCGCGCCTCATCAGGTGCATCGCCGACAGCAGCAACGTCGTCGCGGGCACCAACCAGCACACCGTCGCCACCTCGGTCCACACCAAGCTCATTCCACTGGTGAGGCGAGTGGCACAGACCTCATGAAACCGTGTGGCAGAGGCGACGCAGAACAGCGAGCAGACCGCCCCGACCCAGAACCAGACCCGGTAGCGTCCCGCAAAATCCTTGCGACTCTTTGATCGCCGCCACAGGATCAGATACGACAACTGGGCACACGTCAGCAGCGCGATCGTGGTGTAAAACCGCAACAGCCGTCCCGACTGCAGCCCGAAGATCTCCCGCCACGGGTCACTCTGTTGGAGGTCGAGCCATGTGCCGACTCCCACGACCGTGGCCCAGGCGAGTAGTCCGCAAAGCACCAACAGCGATAGCACCCACGTACGACGAGGGAGCAGACTGGAGATCGAGTCCGATGGAATCATCTCAGCCGCCGGGGCAGGCTCATCACTCGCCACCGATGGGCTTCGCGGACGCGGAGCAGCCTCGGGAGGAGAGTCCTCCGATTGCAATGAAAGCCAACGCCGACGCCGACTGAGTCGGCTGGCACCGGAAAACCCGTTTGACATGGGATTCGATGAGTAGAACTGGGGAGGTCGTACAGTTCAGATCGGACGGCAATGCTTGCCGGTGCGATGGAAACTCACCCTTCCGGGACCGGTTGCGGGTGGTCCCAGTGGCTGTTCGATTCTGCCCGATTCGCTGGCAGGGTTCACGGCATCGGCAAACTCCCCGGCACCGCGAGAGTCGGAGCCTCCCCGAGTGTCGGCTTTCGCTCCGGGAAGGAACGTCCTTTCGCGGAGCGAAAGGCGACACTCCGGACAGTCGCCTCGAAATAAATGCTCAATCCCCCAGATAACGC
Organism: Planctomycetota bacterium; assembly: GCA_043743415.1. GTDB lineage: Bacteria > Planctomycetota > Planctomycetia > Planctomycetales > Planctomycetaceae > TH-plancto1. The sequence goes on along the minus strand of JAYTWO010000211.1, from coordinate 2,789 downwards.
TCAGTGATCGAGCCATACGCATCAATGCGGCGGTCCCGCAGAAACGGCCAGTGCTGGCGCTGCTGATCGATCTGCGACAGGTCACATTCCGCGATCAGGATCTCCTCCTGATCGACGCTGCCCCGCTGGAGCACCTGCCCGCGCGGGTCACAGAGGAAGCTCTGCCCCCAGAACTGAATTCCCTCCCCCGGTATCCCTGCAAACGTCTCGTGCCCCACCCGGTTCGGAGCAGCCACAAACACCCCGTTGGCCACCGCATGCGACCGCTGGATCAACTCCCAACTCTCGTGCTGAGCCTGGTTGATCGCCTGCTCCTCACCCGGATGCCAGCCGATGGCGGTCGGGAAGAAGATCACCTCGGCCCCCTTCAAAGCTGTGATCCGCGCCCCCTCCGGATACCACTGGTCCCAGCAGATCAAGACGCCGATCTTGGCGTACTTCGTCGCGAACGCCTTGAACCCCAGGTCCCCCGGCGTGAAGTAGAACTTCTCGTAGAACAACGGGTCGTCCGGGATGTGCATCTTCCGGTACAGCCCGAGCAACTCCCCATTCGCGTCGATCACCACCGCCGTGTTGTGATACAACCCCGCGGCGCGCTTCTCGAACAACGAACCGACGACGACGACATTGTGCTTCTTGGCCACAGCACACAGCGCCCGCGAACTCGGCCCCGGAATCGGTTCAGCCAAGTCGAAGTACCGGTAGTCCTCGCTCTGGCAGAAATACTTCGAGCGGAACAGCTCCTGCGTACAGATGATCTTCGCCCCGCGCTGGGCCGCCTCTTCGATCGCCTCCAGTGTCCCCGCCAGATTGGCTGCCAAGTCCTCCCCGGCCCGTTTCTGAATCACCGCCACCGGGACGACACGAGAGGTTGCCATCGGTTGTTCCCTAGAAGAGCCACGGGCCGGGGTGAACGACACCTGCCGACTCGAGACCTCTGCATTGTCAGTGCCCCACCTCCCCTGTCAATGCCGAGGAGTTCTCGGGACATTCCGTGAATCAGCGGCCAGCTCTCCCCTGCCAGGCATCAGCCAGACCTCCCGCACTCACCCGGATTCACCAAACCTTCCCCGAATCGAACCGCGAACTTCATGGCCTTCGCGGTTGTCCGGTTCTGGCAACGTGCTTAGAATCACAATGTTCGGCGAGTTGCCGAACGTTCTCCTGCTCTCGGGAAGTGCGATGATTGCATCGGCCCCCTATTTCGCGGATGAGGACACACCGGCTGGAGCCGTGCCGAGGAGAACCCTTCGGACCGGTTCGAGCGCGATGCAGGCCAGTGTCTTGGCATTAAACCGGCACTTTGTCCCCGTCCATCTCTTCTCTTCGCCGCGCGCGTTCTGCCTCCTGTGCAAGGGCATGGCCGAAGTCGTGCATGTCGAGGAGGGCCGGTTTGCCACCCTCGACTTTGAAGCCTGGCGCGAGCATTCTCAGCTCAAGCTCGAACTCGGCCTTCGAGAACCCCACGAGGACTGGATTCAGGCCGTGCATTTCGAGGTGGAAGTGCCGCGCGTGATTCGGTTGCTCAAGTACGAACGCGTGCCCCGCAACACGGTGAAGTACAACCGCCGCAACGTCTTCCTCCGCGATGAACACCGCTGTCAGTATTGTGATCGCCGGTTCTCGGTGCAGCGATTGAGCCTCGACCATGTCATGCCGCGCAGCCGTGGCGGTCCGGACACCTGGGAAAACGTGGTGTGTGCCTGCCTGAACTGCAACGTCCGCAAGGGCGGTCGCACCCCCCAGGAGGCTGGCATGCGTCTGCTTAGCGAACCCGTCCGCCCCAAGCGGAATCCGCTCGTCGCCCGGCATCTGATGCTCCGCAAGTATGCCGCCTGGAAAGCGTTCATCTCCGCCGTCCCCGACGGGGCATTCTGAGCCTCCTGACGCGGCTCACGGTGCTTGAACCGTCGGATATGCACCACATGTCAGGCATCGGTCTAAGGCACCGCAACAACAACGCCATCGCCCGCGTCACCCGCTGGTCCCCCTTGACCACCGCGAGATAACGCTGGCGATCTGCCTTCGGGGAAACAAAGGTGTCAGGAACCAATATCGGGCACGCCCACACGACGCAAGCTGCGATTATTGCGAGAACGGTTCCTGACACCTTTGATTCCCCTTTGATTCTTCCTCAGTGAGTGGACAACTGATGGCCCCCTGTCACATTCGAATCATGTGTCACTCTGTCGCCAACGCAGATGTCTCCCCCTCCAACGCAACAAGCCCCCGGACTGAGTCCGGGGGCTTGTGTGTTTGTCATGTCAGTCCGTGGCCACGAGCGAGAATCGGAATGAATTCCGATCTACGGCGAGTGATACGGAATGAATTCCGTGTCACATATCGCCGTGGTCGTCGTGGCTGTCCTTGGCACTGGCCTTGGGCTTCTCGGCGATGAGGGCATCGCTGGTCAGCAGGAGGATCGCGACGCTGGCGGCGTTGGTCAGGGCCGAACGGGTCACCTTGACCGGGTCGATCACACCGCACTTGACCATGTCTTCGTAGACACCGGTCGCTGCGTTGTAGCCGTTGTTGCCCTTGAGTTCCGAGACCTTCTCGCACACCACACCGCCATCGACGCCAGCGTTGTCGGCGATCTGAGTCAGCGGAGCCCGACAGGCTCGTCGGATGATGTTGTAGCCGACCTCTTCGTCGTGCGTCAGCTTGCCGCCATCGACGGCCATCGAGGCTCGCAGCAGAGCCACGCCGCCGCCGGGGAGGATGCCTTCTTCGACGGCTGCACGGGTGGCGTGCAGGGCGTCTTCGACGCGGGCCTTCTTCTCCTTCAT
>JAYTWO010000210.1:0-22073 GCA_043743415.1 Planctomycetota bacterium | reverse complement strand
AGCGTGCTCTGCATGTCACCTGTCACTCGCAGCACGTCGGGCAAGCCCGGCGGCTCACACGGCGCACACTCAACTTTGAATTGGTCCAGTCACTGCCATCCGTCTGCACAGAGTGCCAGAATCGAACTGCCGCCTCAGTGGCGTTTTATTTCAACGACCTACTTTTCTGATGCACACACGCCGGGGAAGGCGCATTCGCCAATTGGCGGTACTCCGTCGTCTGGGCTCCTGCTCCCTCACAATCGGCATGGCTTTCGGGGAGGAGGGAGCAGACTCTGGCCACCCGCCAACTTTTCGAATGCACACACGACGCGGAACGTCGTGCGACATTCAACAACCCGACGCGAGACGGGGGGCACATTCCATTTGCCATCCTCCCCCCCTTCCGCGACACTCTCAACGGACAGGCGGCAACGGGGCCGACTGCCGTTCTGATCGCAGCTGAGCCTCCATGAAATTCGCCGTGATTGCGGACGATGTGTCGTTCCCGGTTCTCTCGGGTGTGGTCAGGCACTGGCAGGGCGAGTTGGCGGCGGTGGGTGGGCCGGTGGGGGATGAGCGAGTTCCGCCGGGCGTTCGCGTCTGGGGAAATCTCAGCGACGAGGTGCCCGAAGCGGTGGATGTGGTACTCGCTTCGGGGGCGAGATCGAGCATCACTTCGGCCACTCCGTCACTCGTGCGGCGCGGCTTACCGGTGTGGCTCATCCCGGAAGCGGGACTCGGTTCGGACTTTGTCTACGCACAGATCCCTCTCGATGAGGAGTTCCCCGACAGGCTGCGAGCTGTGTGGCCGTTGAGGCAGGCACTCGCCGTGATCGAGGTGCAGCGTCAGCTCACCACGGGGGATCTCGGAGCGGTGCTGCACTTGCAGATGGAGCGGACGGGCTCTGGCGGTTCGTCGTTTACTCCGGCCCTCGCGGAGGCCGCTTGGCTGCACGATGCGGACCTGTTGCGGTCACTGGGGGGGGGCGATTATCGCCGGGTGACAGCGATCCATTCGGGTCTTTCGGCGCAGGGGATCTCCACGGCGTCGGTGGGGCTCAGTGGCGAAGGGGTGCCGGATGCGATGTGGGCCTTTCGAGGGGGAGCAGCGGCGCGGGCGGAGTTGACCATCACCACCGAGCGCGGGTCTTCGGTGCTGCTCTGGGAGGGAGACTCGGCCCCGACGTTGACGATCAATTGCCGTGTGGTGGAGTTGCCGGCCCCAGTCGGGAGGGCGAGGCTCCTGCCGAGCTGCGAGCCAGAGACAACGTCCACTTCCAGTAGCGGCTCGACAGGAGCCTCGCCCTCCCGAGAATCGCCCAGCCTGCCAGTCGGCGTCACCCCCTGGAGCGAGGCCGTGCGGACGTTCGATCTGCTCGATGCCGCACGGCGGTCCCTCGTCCGGCGGCGGACCGTCGAACTCCAATTCGAGTCGACATCCGAGCGCAGCCAGTTCAAAACGCACATGACCACGGTCGGCTGCGGGCTGCTGCTCTTTACGATGTTCGGGCTGATCGGGTTACTGTTTGTGGGACGAATGTTCGACCCGCGAGACACGCAGCAGAAGCAATCGGAGGTGGCCGGGTTCGTGCTGACTGACGATCATTTCGAAGGTGCGGTGGCAGCGGGCGAGGGGACGGAGTTGAGTTCCTTCGGCCAGGAGGCACTGACCGGGATCATCGACAACTATCAGCGCCGCTCGGCGACGATCCTGATCGCCGGGGAGTCACAGCCAGCGGACTCCCTGGGCCATCAGCGTCGTGCCGTGGTCCTTCGAGAACTGAAATCCGCCCATCTGAAAGACGTGGAAGTCCGGACTCTCGTACGACCGATTCAGGGAGTGTGGTTCAAACGCGGGATGGTCGCGGGCTGGGTGGTGTTATTTCTGCCGCTGGGAATCTTTCTGGCGATGCAGATGTTTATCGGAGTGACACCCGCCGGTTCGAGACGCTCAAACACAACGTCGGATTGAGAGGCTGCGCGGGAAGGTCAGTCGCCAGCCCCGTGGCGAGTGGCTGGGGATTCTGCGCAGGCAAGGTCGTGGTCCCCCGCGAGTGGGTAGTTCGCGAGCGAGTCACCCAAATCTGATTTTGCACGAAATTCTGTGCTGACAGAGATGCTAGGGCGGCGAGAATTGCTACACTACCCGCAGAGCAGATGGCAGGGAATGGCTGGAATGTTCTGTAGGAAAAGTTGGGTGTTGCGACGCAAAATCGCATCAGAACGTGTTGTCTCCTATGGAGATACGAGAGAGTTTTCAACGTGCGAAGAGGGGTGGATAGGACGGGAGCGGTGCTCCTGATTTCTTTTCTGCGAAAGACCTCACAGTTCGTTGACAATTGAGCCTCGCAAAATTACCATTTCTCGCTTCCCAGTTCGGACCCGTCCGAAATGGGTAGCAGTGTCGAGACGCAAGTCGTTGGTTCAAGGGGATTTACGTGGCCGGCAGCCGCATTCGCATTCGCATGGAAGCCTACGACCATTCCGTTCTGGATTTGTCGGCAAGTGACATTGTCGACACGGCCAAGAGAACGGGAGCTGTCGTGCATGGTCCCATCCCCCTTCCGACAAAAATCGAACGCTACACGGTGCTTCGGTCGCCTCACATCGACAAGAAGTCCCGCGAAACCTTCGAAATCCGCACACACAAACGTGTGATCGACATCGTCCAGCCCACTGGAAAGACCATCGACGCGCTCAACAAGCTGTCGTTGCCAGCTGGGGTAGACATCAAGATCAAGGCCTCGACGTAGTCGCTGCTGGGTCGAGTGGGTGAGTGTCCAGCGACGAGGCTGGATTGAATTGACAGAGTGGGGTTTGACATGTCGGTGGGACTTCTCGGTCGCAAAATTGGCATGACTCAGGTCTTCAGTCCGGATGGGCTGATGGTCGGGGTGACGATCCTGGAAGTGGGTCCGTGTCACGTTCTCCAGTTGCGTTCCATGGAACGCGACGGTTACGAAAGTGTGCAGCTCGGTTTCGCCGACAAGCTCAGCCAGGCTGACTTGGCCCGCGATCCCGCAGCTCGTTCTCGCAGCCGTGCCTCCCGTGCGGAGCGCGGCCAAGTGGTGGCCCTGTCGGGCAAGAACTCCAAGGCTCGCGAAGCCGCTGGCAAGCCAGCGACTCCCAAGGCGGGGTGCGAGCCGCAACGATTCATTCGCGAATTCCGAACCGATGGCGAACAGCATGGCTGCGAAGTCGGTCAGGTGTTGACTGCCAGTGCCCTGGAGGGCATTGCCAAGGTTGATGTCACGGGGACGAGTAAGGGGCGTGGTTTCTCGGGTGTTATGCGTCGGCATAATTTCAAGGGACAGCGAGCGACTCACGGTGTGAAGAAGTGCCATCGCAAGGCGGGGGGCATCGGTGCAGCCACCGACCCCTCTCGCGTGTGGAAGGGCAAGCGGATGGCGGGACACTTCGGCCACGATCGCCGAACCACTCGCAATCTGAAGGTGATGCGGATTGATGCGGAGAACCACATGTTGCTGGTGGCTGGCCCGGTGGCTGGCCCCAATGGCGGATACGTGGTGATTCGTAAGGCGTAGTGGCAGTCGCGTGCTGTGAAGCAGTGTCTGTCCTCAGCGGTCTTCATCTGTGTGGGTGAGGCGGCTCTCGATTCGGTTGTCAGGTGGAAGTCATGATCAGTGTGCCAGTGGTCAACATGTCCGGCGCGACCGTGGGAACTTACGAGTTCGACCCGGCCGAGCTGTGCAAGGGCATCAACAAGCAGATGCTGCATGACGTGTGCGTCATGTACGCCCTGAATCAGCGTGTGGGCACGGTCCGCACGAAGACTCGCGGTGAGGTGTCAGGCAGCACCAAGAAGTTGTTCAAGCAGAAGGGGACCGGTAATGCCCGCGTGGGCACCAAGCGTTCTCCGATTCGCCGCCACGGGGGTCATGCCTTCGCCAAGCGTCCGAAAGACTGGGGCTACCGGATGCCCAAGAAGATGCTGCGAGCCGCCACCCGGATGGCCCTGCTGAGCAAGTTCCAAGACGGTGAAGCGGTGATTCTGAGCGACCTCCAGTTGCCAGAACAAAAGACAAAAGTGGTGGTGGCAGTTCTGAAGGCTCTCGGCGTGTCAGGTCAGTCCTGCCTGCTGGCGATCCAAGAACACGATCCCGTGGTTTGGAAGTGCTCACGAAACATCGAGTCTCTCTGGGTTTCTCCCGGTCACGACCTGAATGCGTATGACCTGCTGCATCAGAAGCGGTTGGTGATTACGCAAGGTGCAATGGATGCCATTCGGGCTCGTGGTAAGGTTGTTGAACCAGCAGCAGTCGAGGCAGGAGTCTGAACATGGCCGACCAGATCGAACAAGTCGAACCAGCCGTCAAGCCGCGAGGCATCCAGCTGGAGCCGTACCAGGTTGTCCTGCGACCATTGGTTACTGAAAAGGGAACGCACCTCTCGGAGCGTCACCACCAGTACCAGTTCCAGGTCAGCTTGTTGGCCAACAAGTCGGACATTAAGAAGGCTGTCGAAGTGCTCTGGAACGTTCGCGTTCTGGATGTCCGCACCCAGATGTACAAGGGCAAGCCGCGCCGGTTCAAGATGCGGCTGGGTCGAACGGGTGACTGGAAGAAGGCGATCGTCAAGCTACACGCAGAAGACCACATCGCGTTCTTCTAGGTTCGCAAGAACCTTCCGTCCCGAGGCTCTCGTCCAACGAGTTTGATCGCAACGAGTTCAGGTGCAACATGGGTATCCGCGTCTACAAACCGACTTCTGCTGGCCGTCGCAATGCGTCGGTGAGCGACTTCGCGGACATCACGGATCGCAAAAAGAAGCGTGAGAAGTCGCTGACCATTCGCCTGCCCAGGCACGGCGGTCGCAACTTCCAAGGCAAGATCACAGCTCGTCACCGTGGCGGTGGCCACAAGCGTCTCTACCGCATCATCGATTTCGCCCGGAAGAAGGACGGAATTGTCGGGGACGTGGCGTTCATCGAGTACGACCCCAACCGAACTTGCCGCATTGCACTGATTCAGTATGCGGATGGTGAGAAGCGGTATATTCTCGCACCACTTCACCTCAAGGCCGGCGACAAGATCCAGAGCGGACCCGGTTCCGAGCCTAAGCTCGGCAACTGCCTCCCACTCAGTGAGATTCCGCCCGGCACCCAGATTCACAACGTCGAAATGCAACCCGGTCGCGGCGGTCAGCTGTGCCGAGCTGCGGGAACGTATGCGACGCTGAATGCTCGCGAAGGTCAGTGGGCTCAGATCACATTGCCGTCGGGTGAAGTGCGTCGCGTGTCGAGTTTCTGTCGGGCCACGATTGGCCAGATCGGGAACCTCGACCACATGAACATTGTGATCGGGAAAGCCGGTCGAGCTCGCTGGATGGGGATTCGTCCTTACGTCCGCGGTTCGGCCATGAACCCGGTCGACCATGCGATGGGTGGGGGTGAAGGTCGCCGGTCTGGCGGTCGTCATCCGTGTAGTCCGAACGGTCGTCCGTCCAAGGGTGGAAACACGCGTAAGCGTCGTAAGCCATCGAGTCGGGCCATCATTCGTCGTCGTTGGAGCCGTCGCAACGGTCAGAAGAAGATTTGAGTCCAGGGTTTGGTTTTTGGGGTGAGCAATGGGACGTTCCCTGAAAAAGGGCCCGTTTTTGGATCCGAAGGTTCTGAAGAAGATTCAGGCTCAGGATGCAGCGGGTCGCAAGGATCCAATCAAGACATGGGCACGTCGTTGCACGATTTCTCCGGATTTCGTGGGACATACGTTCCTGGTTCACAACGGTCGTCAACACACTCAGGTGTATGTGACGGAAGAGATGGTCGGGCACAAGCTCGGTGAATTCTCTCCCACACGAACCTTCCGCGGTCACGGGGCCCGCGGCAAGAAGTAGCGTGGCAACAAGTCGCGACGTGAGCAATCACGCGGAAAGCGAGAGGGTGGAACAATGGTTCTGGTTCGTGCGTTATGTCGGCACGTCCGCATCTCCTGTCGAAAGGTGCGTCCGTTCGCCGACCTCGTTCGCGGGAAGACAGTGCAGGAAGGGCTCGATACCCTCCGGTATCTTCCGAACCGCGGCGCTCGGATGATTGAGGACGTACTGAAGTCCGCAGCTGCCAACGCAGAAGACCGGGGTGCTCGCAATGTCGAGGCTCTGATCATTGCGGAATGCACTGTGGATGGCGGTCCGATGTTCAAGCGTTTCCGTCCGCGTGGTCGCGGTATGGTGTTCACCCTCCGTAAGCGTTTCGCGCACATTCTCGTCGCAGTGGATGCACCAGAAGTGGCCGAGAAGGCACAGGACTAACACACATGGGACAGAAGACACGACCGACTGGCTTCCGGGTGGGCATCACCGAAGACTGGCGCAGCAAGTGGTACGCTCCCAAGCGGGAGTATGGCATTCTGCTCGTTGAGGACTTCAAGATCCGCAAGTTCGTCAGCGACGAATACAAGTCTGCTTCGATCGCCAAGGTGGTCATCGAGCGGACCCGCGATCAAGTGATCGTGAACCTGCACTCGGCCCGTCCCGGGATGATCATCGGTCGCAAGGGTGCCGAGATCGACCGCATGAAGGCTCGGCTGGAAGACCTCACTGGTCGCCGGACCGAAGTCAAGATCGTCGAAATCAACAACCCGTTCCGATGCGCCTTCTTGGTCGCTGAGGACATCGCCCAGCAGCTCTCCAAGCGAGGTAGCTTCCGTCGGGCGATCAAGAAGACTCTGGACCAGGTGATGGAGTCCGGAGTCTACGGAGTGAAAGTTCAACTGTCGGGTCGTCTGGGCGGTGCCGAGATGTCTCGATGCGAGAAGGCCAGTCGCGGGTCGATCCCGCTGTCAACTCTCCAGCGTCACATTGACTATGGTTTCACCATCGCCAAGACGACCATGGGGGTGATTGGTGTGAAGGTGTGGATCGATCTCGGGGACTACAACAGCGAGGAGGCCGACAATGGCCCTAATGCCCAAGCGGGTCAAGCACCGAAAGGTCCAAAGAGGTCGCATAAAAGGTAGTGCGACTCGTGGAAACACTGTTTCCTTTGGCGAATTCGGCTTGCAAGCCATTCAGGGTGGTTACATTAACGCGACGACCATCGAAGCGTGTCGTGTGGCTGCCAATCAGTACATTCGTGGTGAAGGCCGCCTGTTCATCCGAATTTTCCCGTCGAAGCCGATGACGGCCCGGCCGCTGGAAACCCGTATGGGTACCGGCAAGGGGGAACCGGATCACTGGGTGGCTGTGGTGAAGCCGGGCGCGGTCTTGTTCGAGATCGCTGGTGCCACCAAGGAAGCGGCACGTGATTGTTTCAATCGCGTGGCGCACAAGTTGCCTTTGGCGGTTCGACTCGTCGAGCGTCGACCGGGTGCCTAGTTAGGTTGTCTCCTCACTCTTCCAGTCGAAGAGTGAGGGTGATTCGGAGTGGATGATGTCCAAGGTCAATCGAGCTCGCACTGAGCTTCGCGAAATGAGCAGCGACCAATTGGTAGCCGAATTGGCGGCTGCCAAGACGGAGCTGTTCCAGTTGCGGATCCAGGCATCCACTGAGAAGTTGGATGCTCCGAGCAACATTCGTCGACTTCGTCGGCAGATCGCCCGGATCAAAACCATTGTTCATCAGCGTGATCTCATGGCGAAGCAGGCATAGGGCGGGGAATACAGATGCAGCGGCAACTGGTCGGTGTAGTGACTCGGGATCAGAACAGCAAGACGCGACGTGTCGAGGTCGCCCGTCTCTATCGCCATCCGAAGTATGGCAAGATTGTTCGCGCACGGACGATCTGCTACGTGCATGACGAGACTGAGGTTTCCCGCAAGGGGGACACCGTCGAGATCGTGGAATGCCGTCCGCGGTCCCGGACAAAGCGTTGGGAACTCGTGCGGGTGGTGCAGATGGGGAACCGTGCTCCAGCGGTTTCCGAGACTGTCCAGGCGACTGTCTAGTGTGGCGGTTTCTGGACCCACGGTCTGATTGACCGAATAGTGAAGGGGAATCAACATGATTCAGATGCAGACCATCCTCGACGTGGCCGACAACACGGGTGCCAAACTCGTGCGCACGATTCGAGTTCTGGGACCGACTCACATTGGGTGGGGCAGCTTGGGCGATATCGTGGTGTGCAGCATTCAGAAGGCCATTCCTGGCGCTCCGGAAGCTGTTCGACACGGTAAGGTCGTCAAGGGCGTGATTGTCCGTACTCGCAAGGCGACACGCCGAGCAGACGGCAGCTACGTCCGCTTCGACAGCAATGCCATTGTTCTGATTGATGCGGACAACAACCCGCGCGGCACTCGCATCTTCGGAGCTGTGGCTCGCGAGTTGCGAGAGAAGAAGTTCACGAAGATCCTGAGCCTGGCAAGTGAGGTCGTCTGATCATGAAAATCAAAAAGGGCGACATGGTGGTGGTGATCTCGGGCGATGAAGCTGCGGCTTCACCGAAGCGGGTCACGGAGGTTCTTGAGAACGGCATGAAGGTCGTGGTCGAGAATGTGAACGTGGTTCAGCGCCACGTGAAGAAGGGTCATCCGAAGAGTCCCCAAGGTGGCCGTCTGCGCTTCGAGAAGGCCATCTTCGCATCGAACGTCATGTTCTTCTGCGAGAAGTGCCAGAAACCCGTTCGGATCGGGTTTCGGTTTGCTGCCGACGGCTCGAAAGAGCGGTTCTGCAAGAAGTGCAACACCTCTGCGGGGCGCGTCAGCCCGCCGCGGGGTTAATTGCGAGTCGGTTTTGCGTCGCGATGGAACAAGCTCCGGTTGGTATCGGAACTTCATTGGATTGCGACAACACAGGAACTTGAGTCATGCCTCCTCGTCTGCTCGAACGTTACCGAAGTGAGATCGTGCCCAAGCTCGCCGCCGAGTTTGGGACGACCAATCCGCACGCCCTGCCCCAGATCAAGAAGATCGTGGTCAGCATGGGGGTTGGTCGGGCCATCGGTGATCAGAAGATCCTCCAAGAGGCATCCCAGCATCTCGGCCAGATCACCGGTCAGAAGCCCGCGATCACCAAGGCCACGAAGTCGATCTCGAACTTCAAGTTGCGTGAAGGGATGCAGGTCGGTTGCCGCGTCACCCTTCGCGGTGCGAAGATGTACGAGTTTCTCGACCGCCTGATCAATATTGTCCTGCCGCGAGTTCGTGACTTCCGGGGCGTGAGCTTTAAGGCGTTCGACGGGGCCGGCAACTACAGCCTGGGTCTGCCCGAGCAGACTGTGTTTCCTGAAATCCAGGCTGACAAGATCCAGAACGTCCAAGGCATGAACATTGCCATTGTCACCACAGCCGGATCCAACGAGCGGGGTCGCATCCTGCTTCGCGAGTTCGGGATGCCCTTTCGCAAAGAGACTGTGAAGCCCTAGCTTCTGCGTGGGGATGGATCGATCTTTCAGCGATCTTCCCTTACACTTCCGAACCCCACCACTTCCGATTTCGAACACCGGTTGAGATCACAGCACCGGCTGAGACCACAAGGATTCCAAGATGGCCAGCAAAGCGCACGTCGCAAAAGCCGCTCGCAAGCCGAAATTCAGCAGCCGTCTCGAGCGTCGGTGCCAGCTGTGCGGTCGGCCTCGTGCCGTGTACCGCAAGTTTCTGGTCTGTCGTATCTGTTTCCGGAACCTGGCCCTGGATGGTCTGATCCCTGGAGTGAAAAAGGCCAGCTGGTAATCCAGCGACCGAGGAACCCCACATTATGATGACCGACCCGATTGCTGACATGTTGACTCGCATCCGGAATGCCGTGCAGATTGAACGGCTGACCGTGGATGTGACTCATTCCAACCAGAAGGAAGCCCTGGCTGCAGCCCTGCAGCGAGAAGGCTTCATCTGGGATTATGAGGTCTCGGCCAATGCCGACAAGGAAGGGAAGTCCCTGCCGGGGAAGACTCTCAAGGTCAATCTCAAGTACGGCCCCAACGGTGAGCGCGTGATCCAGAAGATCAAACGGGTCAGCAAGCCGGGTCTGCGTAACTACAACGGTGTCAGCCAGATTCAGCCGATCCTCAACGGATTGGGCGTTACGATTCTGACAACCAGCAAGGGTGTGCTGAGCAGCCGCGAGGCCAAGGCTCAGAATGTCGGCGGTGAAGTTCTCTGCGAAGTGTGGTAACGCGGGCTCTGAGGAGCCCAGTCAACATGGTGGCACGGGATTGATCCGAATCCCGGTAACCGAACAAGGTGCAGCATGTCAAGAATTGGAAAGAAGCCGGTCGTCGTTCCCGCCAGCGTGAACGTCACGATCACCGGTCGCGAGCTCAAGGTCAAAGGCCCCAAGGGGGAGTTGTCCTTGGACTGGAATCCGGCCATGGCCGTGGAATTCGACAGTGCCAAGCGAGTGCTCCTCGTCACTCGGCCGGATGACAATCGCGTCAACCGGGCTCTGCATGGCCTGACCCGCGCCCTGATCAACAACATGGTCGAAGGGGTTCAAAAGCCCTACGAGAAGCGTCTGGAGATCATCGGCGTCGGCTACCAGGCCACTCTGAAGGGCAAGAACATCTCGTTGCAGGTGGGTTATGCCAATATCATTGAGCTGCCGATTCCCGCCGGTGTCACCTGCACGTTGGCCAAGCCGACCGATATTCTGGTGAGTGGCATCGACAAGGCGGTGGTGGGGCAGTTCGCTGCCAACATCCGCCGCGTTCGTCCGCCGGAGCCTTACAAAGGCAAAGGAATCCGGTACACTGGGGAACAAGTCCGTCGCAAGGCCGGTAAGGCATTCGGCAGCTAGTGAGTTTTCAAACATCTCGTGCAGTTCAGACGCATCCCACTGGAGCGTCTGTGGCGTGAGGATTCGGCAGTTCAGAACAGGTGTGAGATGAGTCAGGAATCGAGACTGGCGGATCAGCGAGAGCGACGGAAGTTCCGCGTGCGGAACCAACTCCGTTCGAGTGGGCGTCCGCGCCTCTCGGTGTTCAGCAGCGGCAAGCATATTTACGCTCAGATCATCGATGACTCGCTCGGCCAGACGCTGGCTTCGGCCTCGACGGTCGAGAAGACCCTCGGAGGCGCGGGAACCTGCCACAGCAATTCCGATGGCGCGATCCGCGTCGGCAAAGCCATTGCGGAACGGGCTGTGGCCAAGGGTGTGGTTCAAGTCTGTTTTGACCGTGGCGGCAGTCGCTATCATGGTCGCGTGGCGGCACTGGCGGACGCCGCCCGTGAGTCTGGACTCGACTTCTAAAGACCGGTCTTCAAGCAGGCCCGTCTGACGGGTGGGAGCAAATCATGTCGCGTGGTGGTCATCAGGGTGGTGATTCTAATTCACCGGAACGAGTCATCCAGATCCGTCGCTGTGCGTGCGTGGTCAAGGGTGGTCGTCGGTTCAGCTTCACTGCGTTGGTCGTCGTGGGCGACTCCAACGGCAAGATTGGTGTCGGCTACTCCAAGGGCACCGAAGTTCCGGTCGCCGTCGAGAAGGCGACCAAGCAAGCTCAAAAGCGTTCACAACGTTTCCCGCTGACTGGCACGACAATTCCTCACGCCGTCGAAGCCCGTTTCGGATCATCTCACGTCAAGCTCATGCCCGCTCCTGCCGGTACTGGGATCATCGCCAGTGCGACGATTCGAGCGGTCGTGGAGTCGGTCGGTGTGAAAGACATTCTCACCAAGAAGCGGGGTTCCAGCAACCCGGCGAATGTGGTTCAGGCCACCCTCATGGCGCTGGGCAAGTTGCGGACTCGCGAAGATGTCGCTCGTCTGCGGGGAGTCGAGGTCTAATATGATTCTCAGTGATGTCCACAGTGGTGTTCGCGTCAATAAGGCTCCCAAGCGAGTCGGACGCGGTTGCGGTTCCGGACACGGCAAGACCAGCGGTCGCGGGCACAACGGTGCCGGTAGTCGTCGAGGCAACAGCCATCGTCCAGGCTTTCAGGGCGGTCAGAAGCAACTGTTCCGCCTGGTGGCGAAGCGGGGCTTCAACAACAAAGAACACGCGGCAGTTGTCGTGGCTCTGAACCTGTACCAGCTCGAAGAAGCCTTCGCGTCGGGCGATACAGTATCCATGGAGTCTCTGCACGAGAAGGGCTTGGTCAAGCGTCGTTTCGACGCCATCAAGATCCTGGGCGACGGCGAGCTGACGCACAAGCTGACCGTGAAAGTCCATCGGTTTTCACGCTCGGCGGAAGAGAAGATCCGTGCCGCTGGTGGTACGGTCGAAGTGATCGTTTGACCGCCGTGGTTTGACCCGCTTGAGTCGCATCGAATACAACTGCGAGTGAATGGCGTTCCTGTTTCGCCGTTCACTCGTTTTCGTTTGCGTGGGTTCCTGGTAAGGACGCAAAGGCATGCTGGCCCGAATTCTCTCGGTGTTTCGGATTCCGGAGTTGCGACAGAAGATCATCCTCACGTTGGTCTTGCTGGGCGTCTACCGGTTGGGATTCTGGATTCCTCTGTCGTTCCTGGACCAGGACAAGTTCTTTGCGGACTTGCAACGTCTGACGGAATCTCAAGGAGCGATGGGCCAGGTGTTGCAGGCCATGTCGATGTTTTCGGCATCCAGTATCGGCAACGCTACGATCTTCGGCCTGGGAATCATGCCGTACATTTCGGCGTCGATCATCTTTCAACTGCTGGCCACCGTCTACCCTCCCTTGGAAGCCCTCCAGAAAGAAGGCGAGGCTGGACGCAAAAAGATCAATGAGTACACGCGCTACGCCACCGTGGTGATCTGCCTCGTGCAGAGCTTCTTCTGGGTCATGTACCTGCGGAATCAAGGATTCATCCTCGACTCCTACAATGGATTATTCGGGTGGATCGCGGCCACCTTGACCATGACCGCGGGCACCGTGTTCCTGATGTGGATCGGCGAGCAAATCGACGAGTTCGGCATCGGTAACGGGATCAGCCTGCTCATCATGGCGGGCATCCTCTCTCGCATCCCCGATGCCCTCAAGGAACTCCTCGGCCCGGCCTTCGCCAACGGCTCGTTCAACATCCAACTCGGCTCCAAGGCGGGGATCGACAAGCTGCTGCTGCTGGGCGGCTTATTCGTGGCCGTTATCATCGGCGTCATCGCCATGACCACAGCCACTCGTCGCATTCCTATCCAGAGTGCGAAGCACGTGCGGGGGCGTCGGGTCACTGGAGGGCAGCGTCAGTCGCTTCCACTGCGGATCAACCAGTCGGGCGTCATGCCGATCATCTTCGCATCCAGCTTGTTGCTGATTCCGATTTCGGTCCTTAACTATCTGGGCGATATGGCGGGGAGCAGTGACTACGCCTGGATCAAAGCCCTGCAACCGATTCTGCATGTTCTGAACGCCAATGATCGCGGGTTCCTTTACAACCTGCTGTTCATCGTGCTGATTTACTTTTTCTGCTACTTCTGGACCGGGATCACCTTCAACCCGAAGGACATCTCCGAGAACCTCAAGGACCACGGCAGCTTCATCCCCGGCTACCGTCCGGGGGCTCGCACAGCGGACTACCTCGATCAGGTGATGCACCGCATTACCTACGTCGGGGCGGGGTTCCTGGCCGTGATTGCGATCGTGCCCACGCTGGTGGCCTCGTCAATGCAGATTTCCCCACTGGTGGCCAGCTTCTACGGCGGCACCGGTCTGCTGATCTGCGTGTCGGTGGCGATGGACCTGGTGCAGAAGATCGACAGCCATTTGGTGATGATGAACAAGGGCGGTCTGCTGGAAGCCGACGACCCGGCGTAGTTCCTGGAGCTACGTTCGCCAGAACGTGGGCGACTTGGAATCAGTGATCGCATGCACGGCGAAGACTTCCGAAGTCTCGGAAGACTTCGGAAGTCTGACGACTCCCGAGAAAGGTTTGACCGGTGATCTCCCTCAAGAGCCGCCGCGAGATGCGATTGATGCGGGCGGCGGGAGTCATCGTGGCGGAGGCTCATCACGCCGCAGCCCAGTTGATCCATCCCGGCGTGACGACTCGCGAGATTGATGCGGCGGTGGCGGAGGTGTTTCAGAGGCATGGGGCGGAGCCTCTGTTTCTGGGATTCCCCGGCAAGGTGCCCTTTCCGGCGGTGACGTGTACCAGCCTCAACGAGCAGATCGTCCACGGGATTCCGGGGGGCGCGGTGCTGAAGGCGGGTGACATCCTCAGCGTCGACACCGGCTGTCGAATCGCCGGATGGTGTGCCGACTCGGCCTGGACCTACGCGGTGGGTGAGATTGATCCCGGCAAGCTGCGACTGATGGAAGTTGGGCAAGAGTTGCTGCGGGTAGCGATCACTGGGCTGGCAGAGTGCAAATTCTGGTCGGAGGTGGCCCGGCGGATGGAGTCGGTGGCACACCGGGCGGGCTTCTCGCTGGTCGAGCAGTTCGTCGGCCATGCCATCGGTCGGGAGATGCACGAGCCGCCGCAGGTGCCGAACTTCTACGAGAAGGACGGCAAAGACGAATTCGAGATCCGCCCCGGACTGGTGCTGGCGATCGAGCCCATGCTGAATGCGGGATCAGCGGGAGTCAAGATTCTGGGCGATCACTGGACAGCTGTCACGGAAGATGGGCGGCCCAGTGTTCACTTTGAGCACACGATTGCGGTCACCGCGGACGGTCCGCGACTGATTACAGCGGGTGTGGGTGGTGCAGCCGGGATGCTGGGGTTCGCGGAGTTTTGAATTTTTTCCCGGTAGCTTGCTTCCAAGGGCTGGGGGCGATTACACTGCTCCGCTCGCTTTTTGGGCGGAACGCCGATTCGTGTTTCTGCGAGGCGGTCATTGATCGAAAGGTGTGTGGGACGTGAAGGTTCGGGCAAGCATTAAGCGGATTTGCGAAGGTTGCAAGATCGTGCGGCGCAAGGGACGTGCCTACGTGATTTGCTCTTCGAATCCCCGCCACAAGCAGCGCCAGGGTTAAATTCCCGGGTGAGTCGCAAGACATTCGAATTCGATTTTTCGCTGCAGCACAGGGTGTTCGCAGCTCTTGGAGATGAGTCATGCCACGTGTACTCGGGGTCGACATCCCGAACGACAAGCCGACATACATTGCGCTGCAATACCTGCACGGGCTGGGCTTTGTGCTCGCCATGGAGGTTTGTCACAAGCTCAATATCAATCCGCAGCGGCGGGCTCGCGAGCTGTCGGAAGACGACATTCAGCGTCTCAACGTGGCTCTCGACGCGGACTACACCGTCGAAGGTCAGTTGCGTCGGCAGGTCATGGAACACATTGGTCGTCTCAAGGCGATTGCCTGCTACCGGGGAGTTCGTCATCGACGGAGTTTGCCCGTTCGCGGTCAGCGGACCAAGACGAACGCCCGCACCCGCAAGGGGGTCAAGAAGACCGTGGCCGGGAAAAAGGGCGTCAAGGATCGCAAGTAGCAGCTGCCTGCCGTAGGGACACGGCGGCAGTGTGGGTGTCGGCAGTGTGGGTGTCGGCTGCGTGAGTGGTGCTGGTGCCGAGTGGACAGCCTGAAGTCAGATCGATTTCGTACGGGATGCAGACAGTGAATACAGCAGCGAAGCAGGGCAAGAAGAAAAAAGTTCGCAAGAACGTGACGAAGGCCATCGCTCACATTCGGGCGAGCTTCAACAACACGATCGTGACGATCACCGACATCAACGGCGATGTCCTGTGCTGGGGCAGCGCGGGGACCGTCGGGTTCAAGGGGTCTCGTAAGAGCACACCGTTTGCTGCTCAACGGGCGTCAGAAACTTGCGCGGACAAGGCTCGCAAGTTCGGCGTCAAGGAGATGGAAATCCGCGTCAACGGACCCGGCTCCGGTCGCGAGAGTGCCATCACTGGCCTCCAGATTTCCGGCATCTCGATCCGCAGCATTGAAGACATCACGCCGTTGCCGCACAATGGCTGTCGGCCACGCAAGCGTCGTCGCGTCTGATTTCGATCAGGCAGTGCATCGTACACGGAATTTTGCTGTGGGAGGATGAGGCTCTGAGCTTCCATCACTCGAAGGCAGCTCAACAACGTTTTGGGGGAGAAGCAGCATGCGGATTCGTTGGCGAAATTTGGAACTGCCCAGTCGAGTGGTGCCTGAGCGTGAGACCATCACGCCTTACTACGGCAAGTTCGTGGTCGAGCCGTTCGAACGTGGATTTGGTCATACGCTGGCGAATAGCTTGCGTCGCATCCTGCTGTCGAGCCTGGAAGGCAGTGCGGTCACTCGCGCCAAGATCCACGGCGTTCAGCACGAATTCTCCACCATTCCGGGTGTTGTGGAAGATGTCACCGACATCTGCCTGAATCTTAAGTCGCTGGTCATCAAGAATCACTCGACCACCACCAAGACGCTGCGGATTGAACGCCACGAGCCGGGCGTTGTGACTGCGGGCGACATCATTTGTGACGACCAGGTCGAAGTCATCAATCGAGACATGGTCATCGCCACCGTCACCGATTCGGTGCCGCTCAACATTGAGCTGACCGTCGAAAACGGCCGCGGCTACACCACAGCTGCGGAAATCCATGAGAAGATGCCGGAACTGGGAGTGATTCCGCTCGACGCGGCGTTCTCGCCAGTGACTCGCGTGCGGTACAGGGTTGAGGACACCCGTGTTGGCCAGCGGACGAACTACGACAAGCTGACGCTGGAGATCTGGACGAACGGCACGGTCAAGCCGGACATGGCTCTGGTCGAAGCCGCCAAGATCCTGCGGAAGCACCTGAACCCGTTCATCAACTACCGCGAGCCGGGTCCGGAATTGCCACCGGAAGCTGGTCTCAAGGGGATGCTCGAAGCGACCGGATATGCTCCGATCGACTTGGAGTTGGAAGATCGCCTGAGTCAGTCGCTGGCAGAGCTCAATCTTTCGGTGCGAGCCACGAACTGTCTCGAATCCGAGGGGATCACCTCGGTTCGCGATCTGGTTGGACGCTCGGAAGATCAACTGTTGCAGGTCCGCAACTTCGGTGAGACGACCCTGACGGAAGTCAAGGAGCGTCTGACATTGCTCGGGTTGCGGCTCGGAATGAAGATCCCGAGCCAGTCCGCGCTGCGTAAGTAGTGACACGGGAACCCTGGACCGGGTGGTCCCAGTCCAGGGCGGGTTGTGAACATTTTCGGATTGTGTGAGAACGGGTGCGGATATGCGACATCGTCTTCGAGGCCGAACACTGGGACGGACATCGTCTCACCGTCATGCCATGTTTTCCAACATGGCGGCGAGCCTGATCAAGACTGCGACTCGGGAGCTGGATCCCGAGAAGCGCTGGATCATCCCCGGCCGCATCGAGACCACGGTCCCGAAGGCCAAGGAATTGCGCCCGTACGTCGAGAAGCTGGTGACGATGGCCCGTCGTGCCTTGCCCTACCAGGCCAAGGCTGCGGAGTTTGCCACCACGGCCGCTCGCAATAGCACCGAATACGCCGAGTGGCGGAAGTCCGAGAACTGGCAGAAGTGGGCCAAGGCGTTGGCACCCGCGATTGCCCTGCGTCGCAGGGCGTTTGCCCTGCTGCGGGACAAGGAAGCCGTGTCGACCTTGTTCGACAAGATCGGCCCCGCGCTGAAAGACCGCGAAGGCGGCTACACTCGTATTGTGCGTCTGCCCCGTGTCCGCCAGAATGACGCCAGCCCCTTGGCGATCATCGAGTTCGTCGGCAACGAACGCGACCGCAAGAAGCAGCGGACGGCTCCCGTCGTCGAACAGGCTGCTTCGAACTAGTTGCTGTTCGATCGTGCATTGAACCCAGAGGGGCAGGCGAGTTCGCCTGCCCTTTTCCATAGCTACGTTCGCCAGAACGTGGGCGACCGGAACCGACGTTCGCACACGGCCAAGACTTCGGAAGTCTGCTGGCACCCTCGGACGCTGAGAGCACTCGCCCACTTTCTGGCGAAAGTAGCTACGTTCGCCAGAACGTGGGCGTCCGGAACCGACTTCCGAAGTCTCGGAAGACTTCGGAAGTCTCTCTCCACTCGCCCACCTTCTGGCGAAGGTCGCTGCCTTTCCCTCTACAGGAACCGGGAACAAGGATGTTCTCGGACTCACCGTGCCCCACCTCGCGAATGGATTCGCCACCCTCCCCGGGTTCGATATCACCGCAGCTCTCTCAGCTGTGTGTGCCGACCTCACTGCCAAGATCCCCGATCTGCGGCATGTGCAGATGGACCGCGTGGCCCTTTCGTTTTGCCAGACCCGTCGCGGCTCAACTCATGGGATGCTGGCCAAGCTGACGCCGCTGCGGTTTGAGGGCGGCGAGCTGACCACCGTGCGGGACGGCCAGACCTGGACGATCCAGCGGCTCTACAACGGCTCGCGGGAGCAGCGGTACATCCTCTCGGTCTATCTGCCGAGGTTCTTCGACCTGCCGTTCGAGGAAAAGCTCAACACGCTGGTCCACGAGCTGTACCACATCAGCCCCCGCTTCGACGGCGACATTCGGCGTTTCGAGGGCCGCTGCTACGCCCACTCCGCCAGCCACCGGGCCTACGACGAGATCGTGGCCCTGCTCTGCGAGGGCTACCAGCGCCGCCGTTCCCCCCGCTCGCCGCTGCTCAAGTTCCTGCACCACAACTTCGCCACCCTCCGCCAAACCCATGGCACAATCATGGGGTCGCAAGTCCCCATCCCGAAGCTCATCCCCTGGCGCGAGACGCGAGCCGCGTGAGAGATTCGCCCCATGTGGTACGACGCTCCACACCGTGGCTTACGATGCGGAGTTTCGTACCAGATTGCTAGAGTCTTGGGCATGGAAGGCTGGACGCCCCTACCCCGGATGCTTCCACTGCTCCTCAAACGTCGTCCCCCGAGCCGCGGCATTCCCGGGCCAGTCGTTGTCCGGTTTCCAGCGGCCTTGGTTCCGGTCGACGTTCTCACCGGACACGAACAGGTTCTGGTCCGCAGCTGTCCAGACGCCGACGGGGGGCGGGGGGGTGAGCGGGATGCCGAGGAGCCATTTGAGGCCCTGCATCATGAGCAGCAGCAGTGGGAACATGACGAGCATGAACAGGGTCAGGGGGATCAGCATTGGGCCGAGGCTGAAGAACCGCCGGGCGAACTGCTCCCAGACTTCGCGCCAACCCAGCAGGATTAGGAGCGTGCCTAGGCTCAAGTAGGGGCCGTAGGGGATCTCCTTGTCGAGTTTGAACGAGAAGGTGACGAGGTGAGCTGCGGTCGCCAGAAAGGAGGCGAGGAAGAACGCCAGGACGGTGGCCTGCCAGCCGATGAAGGCTCCGACCATGGCCATCAGGAAGATGTCGCCATCGCCCATCGCCTCGCGGCCCAGCACTCGAGTTCCGATACTGCGGACCACAGCCACCATGATGGCCCCGACCGCCAGACCGGCCAGACTCACCAGCAGCCCATGCAGATGCGGCGAGGTGCTGAACCACTCGGGGACGCTCCATTCCGGGGTCAGCCACGGGTGCAGAGCTTTGGGGATCGTGATCCGAAAATCGCGGAGCAGATGCGGGTCTTGATGCCAGGCCGGAACGAGATGCAACCGCCCCAGTGCCGTTGAGGCAACCACTGCGAACAGCGTCTGCGGGATCGTGGTGGCGTCCGGGATAATCATCAGATCCCAGTCGATCAGCGTGGCCACCAGCAGCGCCTCGATCAGTACCAGATGAAACGCCACTCGCAGATGCAGGAACATCAGCGGCGAGAGGCTGCCGAGTCCGGGGATCTCCTGCGGGCCGAGATCGGCGAAGACGGTACTGGTCGATAAATAGCCGCCACCCAGCGGCACCTCCAACCAATAGACCAGCACGAACAACAAGGCGTTGAACAACTCAACCGCCGGATACCGCATGGAGATCCTCAGCCCGCAGGCTCGGCAGCGGCCTCTCAGCGACAACCATCCGAAGATCGGGATGTTGTCATACCACTTGATCGGCGTTTGGCAGCGGGGGCAGTACGACCCGCGATTGGCGATGCTCTTCAGTTGGCCCCACAGCGTGAGGTGCTGGGGGATGCGGAAGACGCAGACGTTGAGGAAGCTGCCGAGGCAGGCTCCCATCCAGAACATAAACGGGAGGATCAGCCACGGGGGCAAATCTGGATTGACGAAGACCTTCACCGGGGGCTCCCGCTGGTGATCGAGCGGGGCAAGGCGATCAGGATCTCGTCGACGATCGCAGCGGGGGAGCGGCCTTCGGTGTCGACCGTCTGAGTCGCGGTCTCGGCGTAGAGCGGGGTGCGGATCGCCAGGAGGGTTTCAATCTCCGTGCGCGGATCGGCTCCGGTGAGAGTGGGTCGCCGTCCGGCTGAGGTGGAGTCGCCGTGGATGCGGGCGAAGATGCTGTCGAGGCTGGCGGTGAGCCAGATGGCGGGCCCGGCCTGGCGGATGGCCTGTCGCGAGTGGGGATCGAGGATCGCTCCACCGCCCGCCGCGATGATGAGGCGGTCCTGCGTGAGCAGTTCGGAAAGAACGCCCGCCTCGCGCGCCCGGAAGCCGGGTTCGCCCTCCGCCGCAAAGATTTCAGCAATCGACCGGCCCGCGTGCTGCTCGATGAGCGCATCGGCATCGGCCCAGTTCCAGCCGAGTCGGGTGGCCAGGAGCGGAGCAATTGTCGACTTGCCGACGCCGCGATAGCCGATGAGTGTGATGGTCATGGAAGATGCTGACTGACGCGACTGGAAAGCCCAAGGGTTGCAACCCCTGGGCTTTGTTTAGCGAACGCTCGCGGATGACTTGGTTCCGACACGATACAAGTGCCGCTCGCTGCGAATCAGCAGCGACTTGTCGATCACTGCGTACGAGGCGAACGTCCGCTCGCCCTCGGCGAACGTGTTGGTCGCCAGAACCTCGAACGTCTTGGAGGCCGCGACGACGGTGGCCTTCCCCTGTTCGTCCTGAAAGTAGACCCGTCCATCGGCAGCTGTGGGTGAGGCGGAGTAGTTCCCCTCGATGCGTTCCTGCCAGTGGACCTCGCCGCTCTTCGCATCGGCACAGGTCGCGATCCCGCCATCGGAGACGTAGAACAGCATGTCGTCGACCGCCACCATCGACGGGTTGTGCGGGGCCTGCTTGTCGGTCTGCCAGCGGATGTGAGTTTCGGTGATGTCGCCCTTTCCCGTCGGGTCGATGGCGAGCAGGTTCGGCTTGTCGTAGCTGGAGCTGACGAAGACGAGGCCCTGGGAGAACACGGGTCGCGGGACGACGCTGTAGCCCGAGCCGTACTGGCAGCGCCAGATCTCTGTGCCCGTGGCGGGATCGTACGAGAAGACGGCGGTGCTGCCGGGACAGATGGCCTGCTTCTGACCATTCACGGTGATGACAAGTGGGGTGCAGAACGAGAACCCCCGGTCGGGCGTCGTGTCGCGCGGCGTGTTCCAGCGGATCTTTCCAGTGGCCTTGTCGAGGCCCACCACGAACTGCTTGTCGGCTCCATCGCAGCAGATCACGAGTAAGTCATCGACCAGAGCGGGCGAACCCCCGGTCCCGTGCTGCGGTGCATAGACCAATTCCTCGTTCTTCCAGACGACTTCGCCGCCGGTCTTCAGGCAGGCCGTCCCATGCGGGCCGAAGTGGAAGTAGACCACCTCGCCGTCAATCAAGGGGCTCCCGCTGGCGTGGCTGTTCTTGGGGTGCATATTGAGCGGACCTTCGCGATGGAACAGCTCGATGTTCCACTCGACCTCTCCGCTCGCCGCGTTGACGCACAGTCCTCGCAACTCGTGGACCTCGGGCGTGTCGCCTTCTTTGGGGAGGTCGACACTCGTCGAGAGATAAATCTTCCCGTTCGAGACCACCGGTGAGGACCAACCCAAACCGGGAATCGGGGTCTTCCAGGCGACGTTCTCCGTCTCGCTCCAGGTCAGCGGCAGACCCGTCTGATCGCTCACGCCCTGCCCCGTCGGACCGCGAAACTCGGTCCACTCCGCCGCCGACACCACCGTGGCCAGACACAGCCCGACCACGCCCACACATGCACGCCAGTTCCACATCCGAATCGCTCCTCGCCGTTGCCGAGAATCACCTGTCCGCACACTGTACTCCGAGGCAGGCACGGTTTCGAGGGGTGGGGGGGGGAGGGGTTTGCATCAGGATAGTCGGCGATTTCTCCGAAAACGCTGGCTCTGCTCTCGCATCCACGATCCGCCCCCGAGTCACTTCGCCCCAGCGATTTCGGAGAAATCGCCGACAAGGGAGCATTTGTCTGGCAGTTCGACAGCGAGCGCCGGACATCACGGCCTGTTGCTTTAATCGCCAAACTTTTTACCATTCCGCCAGTTGTTGGACCATGGGGGAGGGAGCGGTGATGGA
>JAYTWO010000209.1:0-2763 GCA_043743415.1 Planctomycetota bacterium | reverse complement strand
GCGTTCCTGGATGATCCGGCAGTCATTGAGGCCAATCGCCGCGATGACTACATGCCCTACTGGGCCACGCTCTGGCCCGGAGCGAAGATCATGGCGCAGGTCATCGACCGCGCCCCCTGGCCCCGCGAGGTCGAACTCCTCGAACTGGGGGCGGGCGTGGGCTTGGTCGGGCTGGTGGCCCAGTCGCTCGGCACGCGCGTTGTCTTCAGTGACTACGACCCCGTGGCAGTCCAGGTCTGCCGCTACAACGCGGTCCGCAACCAACTGCCCGACCCGGAAGTCCTGACCCTCGACTGGCGGACTCCCCCCCCGCGTCAGTTCGAAGCCATCGTCGGCTGCGAGGTGACTTACGATCCGAAGCTGCACGAGCCCCTGCTGGAGACGGTGGCCGCGATGCTGGCTCCGACTGGCGTCTGCTGGCTGGGCGATCCGGGGCGGTACTGGTCCAAGCAGTTCTTCACCCAGGCCAGTCAACGCTTCCGCGTTCGCATTCTCGACCGCGACCTGCGCGAGAGTTCGTTTCCCTCGGACCGCGAGTTCCAGATCTTCGAGCTCCGCTGGTTGATATCTACACATCCACACACCGTTTAGCCGCGACGCGAAGTCCCCGAAGCGGAGCGAGATCGCTCACATTTTTGACATTCACCGCTCCCCACGATAACGTCCAAGGCTTGCGTTTCGCGTCCGTGGGTTTGTCAGGGAAGATTCCGGCATGTCGTCCGTTCTCAAAACAGGCAGCAGCTACACCGCCGATGACATCGAAGTCCTCGAAGGGCTGGAGGCCGTGCGGCAGCGGCCCGGCATGTACATTGGCGGGCTGGACACGCGGGGGCTGCACCATTTGATCTGGGAAATCGTCGACAACTCGGTCGACGAGTACCTGGCGGGGGAGTGCGACCAGATCAAGATCACGCTGCACAAGGACGCGGCCTCGCTGTCGGTCGAGGACAACGGGCGCGGCATCCCGGTCGACATGCACAAGAAGATCAAGAAACCCGCCCTCGAAGTCATCCTCACCACGCTGCACTCCGGCGGCAAATTCTCCGAGAAGAGCTATGCCCGCAGCGGGGGGTTGCACGGGGTCGGCTCATCGGTGGTGAATGCCCTCTCCGAGGAACTCGTCGCCACCGTGCGTCGCGATGGGTTCGAGTGGCAGATGCGGTTCAAACGCGGCAAGGCCACGACCCAGCTCAAACAACTTCGCCCCTTTCGCGGCCACGGCACCGAGATTTTCTTCCGCCCCGATGCCGAGATCTTCCGCCGCGTGCAGTTCTCGGGCGAGACGATTCGGCAGCACCTCGAAGACATCTCCTACATCCACGGCGGTCTGAAGATCATCTATGTCGACGAGGTGAAGAAGGAGACCATCGAGCTGCAACACCCCGACGGGATCAAGGCGTACCTCGAAAAGATCATCCGCGATGACGCCAAGAAGCCGATCCACGACGGAGCCTTCAACGCCGAAAAGGACGAAGACAAAGTCCGCATCGAGCTGACCCTCCGCTGGACCGAATCGACCGATGACCAGGTCCGCAGCTACGTCAACGGCATCCGCACGCGCGGCGGCGGCACGCACGAATCGGGGCTGCGGTCGGGCGTGGCCAAGGCGGTGAAGAACTACATGGATGTCCACGAGATCAAGGCCAAGGGGCTATCGATCACGCCGGACGACATGCGCGAGGGAGTCGTCGCAGTCCTCTCGGTGTTCCACAACGCTCCCGAGTTTCAGGGGCAGACGAAGGACAAGCTCAACAACGTGGAGTTGGCGTCGTTCGTCGAAGGGGTTGTGCGCTCCGGGTTGGAGAGCTGGCTCAACAGCAACCCCACGATCGCTGACGCCGTCATTGGCCGCATCATGCTCGCTGCCCGCGCTCGCGAGGCCAGCCGCGCCGCCGCCACCGAGGTCCGCCGCAAAACCCCCGGCAGCCGCCGCAGCTCCCTCCCCGGCAAGCTCCTCGACTGTCGCAGCGACAAACCTGAAGAGTGCGAGCTGTTCATCGTGGAAGGTCAGTCCGCTGGTGGCACCGCCGCTGCGGGACGAAATTCGCGGACGCAGGCCGTGCTGCCGCTGAAGGGGAAAATCCTCAACACCGAGTCGCTGACGATCAGTAAGATCATGGAGAACCAGGAGGTCAAAGACCTGATCGAAACGCTCGGCACCGGCATCGGACCGAACTTCAATCCGCATCAACTGCGGTATCACCGCATCATCATGCTGATGGACGCCGACAGCGACGGGTATCACATCAGCACGCTGATGATGACGCTATTCTTCCGCCACATGCGAGAACTGATTACGCAGGGCCGCATCTTCCTGGGCCAGCCGCCGCTGTACAAAATCGAGTACGGCAAGGAGCGCCAATACGCCCGCGACGACGCCGACAAAGAACGCATCATCGCCTCGCTGCCCGCGAACCGGAAGTTCGATGTCCAGCGGTTCAAGGGCCTGGGCGAAATGAACGCCGACCAACTGAAGGAAACGACCCTCGACCCCAAGACCCGCACCCTGCTGCGAGTCGACATCGAAAGCGCCATTGAGGCCGACGCCATTTTCTCGCAACTGCTGGGGAAGGATGCGTCCGAGCGCTACCGGCTTATCATGGAGCAGGCCGGCGAGGCGGATGATCTGGATGTGTAATTCACCAGAAGACGAGCAAACACAGCTCGACAGCGAGCGCCGGACATCACGGCCTGTTGCTTTAATCGCCAAACTTTTTACCATTCCGCCAGTTGTTGGACCATGGGGGAGGGAGCGGTGATGGA
>JAYTWO010000208.1:0-23348 GCA_043743415.1 Planctomycetota bacterium | reverse complement strand
CGCCTTGTAATAGCTGGGGGTCGTGGGGCCATTGGCCGGGGTGATGGTGGCGTTGAAGTCGACGGTGCCTTGGGACGGCTGGGCCGCGTTGGTGCCGGGCACGCCCGCCAGATCGATGTCCCGAATCAGCAGCACCCGGCGGTACAGGTTCCCACCTCGCACGAAATAGCAGATCTCGGCGTCGCGGCTGGCTCCGACATCATTGCCCGTGTCGCCGTCGTCAATTTCGGGATGGTTGGGGAATTGGGGGCTGGCCCCCGTGCCGTACACCAGCGTCCCGGTCACATTTCTCGCCCGACCGTAGTACAGGGACTGGTCGCGGCTGCGGGAGGTCTTGATGCTGGAGGTGAAGTGCAGCACATCGTCGTTGGGGTTGGTCTGGTCGTTTTCCGAGATGTACACGAACCCCCGTTGCCAACTCTGCACCACATCGCCCATCACCAGGGGCACGATCCCCTGGTTCGAGTTGGGGGTCGACAGGTAGGAGATGCGATCCAGGTCGCCTTGCAGAATGGTGTCCACCAAGCGGGCCTTGCCATCGTTCCGGGCGACGGCTTGCTGCTCGCCCAGGCTGTCGATCGCAGCCACGTAAATCTGCGCGAACATCAGCATCATCATCACGACCAGCGTCGTGGCGACCATCATTTCGACGAGCGTGAACCCGCCCCGCGCTGTTTCGGTCGCCCGGGCGCTGGACCGGTGCTGGGCCATGAGCGTTTTCATTGGGGCGGCTCCGCAGTGAAGACATGGACGACGCCGGGCATCAGGACGGCTTGGCAGTCAGCGGTGCCGTTGACGAGGTAGTCGTTGAACACGGTGCCGGTGCTGACTTGAACTTGATCGCTGAGCGTCATGATCGTGCGGCGAAAGCCCGTTCCGGTCGTGGAGTCGGTGGCATCGACGATTTCCGCATCGACTTCGATCTTCTGAATCTTGTACCAGTAGCCGAAGCTGGCATCGAAGATGTAGCCGCCTTCTTTGATCTTGGGAGGGTCAGTATTGGGATCGTCGATCCAGCGGACCTTGGCGATGTTGGTGTCAACACGACCGTTGGCCCACATCGTGTCCCCCGCCCCCTCCGTCACACAGAACTCGGCCCGGTAGCCTTGCTCATCGAGCGTTTCAAACGACCGGTTGAAGACCACCGCACATTGGGCGTTGTACTCCCCGCGCGGCCCGGAGTGGACCGCCATCAACCAGCTGTAGCGGCCTGGGGCCTGAACCTCGATCCGGGCCTGGTCGAACGTGGCGGCAAAGGTGGCTGTGGTGAACCCGCTGGGGATCGCACCGTTGATTTGGATGGAGGAGTACCCAGCCACCACTGGGTATGTGGGCAATGGAACCGTGGAAGTCGCCTGCACCGGCAGCGAGACGACTCGCGAAGACAACGTGGAGGTCAGCACAATTCGAATGCGATCCAACTGGCCTTGTTGAGTGAGGTCAATGGTCGGCGGGAAGTCCATTTGAATTCGATTGGCAGCTGGCACCGATGCCACGACCGGAGTCGTTTCCAGGGTCACGTTCCAAGAGTCCGGAAGCCGAAAGATTTCGTTGGCAGCGCCCGCTGCGAACTGGCAATGAATCCGGTCCAGGTTGAGGGAGGCACCGGAAGTGTCCGTGCTGACGATCTCCCCGAACTGAGCCTGATCGATCAGTTGGATCGGGCGATGCCAGCCGAGGGGGTCGACTACGTACGCCGACCAGAGCGGGTTGGCCAGATACCCACTGTGACGATAGGGGGTCCAGGTCAGACCACCATCCGAAGTCGTCCCCAATCCAGCGGGCAAGGCTCCCGTGTTCTCATATCCTCCGGTGCTGGTGGGACCAGACCAGTTCGTACTGTATTCGAACGCAGGCAAACGAGTCCCGCTCATCCCGGTTGTGGCCGCAGCGCAAAAGAATAACTGATTCGTACCCGGCAGCATCCGGCCCTCCGGCTTCGGCGAGACCCAGCGATTCGCGATGGTGGCCACGGTGCCCGCCTGACCATACACCGTGTTCTCCCGCCACTCCGGAGCCCCGGTCCACAACTGGGAGTGGGTCAGCAGGGTGTCCTGGATGGCCCCTTCGTAGAGTTTGGCGTTGGTGAGCTGGTTGGCTTTGATGGCCTTGATGATGGAGATCGGGAACAGGGTGAAGACCGAGGTCACGCCGACGGCCATGATGAGCAGGGCCATCAGCACCTCGACGAGGGTTGCCCCGCGTGGGAGTCCAGGCTTCAGCCTGTCTTCGGGCAGCCTACAGGCTGAACTCCCACGAGGGTCGTACCCGACGTTTGATCGTTGATCAGAAACTGATGGAGCAACGCGGTTCATCGGTCTTCCCTCCCGGCGCGGGCCAAGGAGTAGGGGTCATCCGCCCAGCCGTCGTTGTTGGCATCTACCCCATTCACGAGAGCTTTATAAACCAGTCCCGTCTGCGGGATGATGCACACGATCGTGCGTTCGCTGGAGGGGTGGTCGGGGCCGTAGGGAGCCACGCTGCCGTTCTCGAAGTCACCGGGAATCAACCCAGCGGTATAGCCCGGCAGCGCCCGCGTGCGGTCAACATCGTCGCGGTGGCACAGATACAGATAGATCGGACCGCTGCCGTTCAGTGGCCCCGTGACTGTCCCACTGGGCGAGACCGGGATGTCGAACTTCACGTCGTCCAGGATGCCGTTGCCGTACCCATTGCGAGTGGAAGGGCCGTTGGTGTCTTCGGTCCCATCCAGAATTCCGTTCAGATTCCAATCCTCAAACGCCTGCCACGACGGCGGAATCCGGCTGGAGTTCAGATCAACCACCATCCCCGACGGCAGCTTGACCGCCTCAGTCTCCGGGAGTTCCTGCGGGGCCAAACGCAACAGGTAGGGGATGGCGCGGGTGTTTGAAAAGCCAGCCTCAGCCGCTGCGGTGTCAGCCGCGATTGGATAAGGATAAGACTGGTAGACTCCGGAACCCCATTGCGCACCGTCGACGAGGCCGACAATTTGCATCTTGTCGTAGGGTGCAGACGCTAGGAATCCCTGTGTCGCGATGGTATACCAGCGGCCTCCGGTCGAGTTGGCGGCCATGGGATTGATGTCTGTCGGGTTGAATGTCCGGAGATAGATCTGCGATCCCGGCTTCAACAAGCCTTCATTGCGAAGATCACGCCATTCATTGGCCAGCGTCGTCTTCAGTTGCACGTTTCCGGCGCTGTTGATCTGCACCCGCGCGTAACCATCATACAACTGAGACTGCCCGACGTACTGCAAGCTGGTGATGAGGGTATAATCTTGCCGGTCTTGCAGCAGGCGAATGCCGCGGGGTTCGTTCGTTTTACCCGCTCGACTGCGGGCACCGCCGAGGAAGGCCATGATCTGGCGTGATCCGGCGGCGACCTTGTCGTGCTTGCTGTCGCGGAAGGCCGACAGCGAGAGCGTGGCCAGGATGATGAAGATGGTGATCGAGACCAGCAGTTCCACGAGCGAGAATCCCGCACGGGAAGCTGCTCGACGCCGTTTCGATGTGTGACGAGGCCGGAGCATTATTTTGGCCCTCGCTGTTGGTTGGTGACGTTGTCGCCGAGAGCCTGGCAGGCATCGTCGGTGGCGATGACGCGGGCTAAGCGATCAGTGTGATTTGTCGATCCAGAGCCATTTTCCGTGGGCAGATGCAATCCGAGGACCCCATCTGGCCCGGCCGAGACAACCAGTGGCATCGTGGCGGTGTTGAGATCGTGATACCAGTTCGCATTAAACCGATTCGCGGTGATCGTGGTACCACCTGAAGGCAGGGTCTGTAGAGTAAACGTCCCCGCACCCACGATCAGCGGGGCCACCATGAGTCTTCGCATAGGATCTTCTGGATCGCGGTCGATGCGGTTGCGAGCCTGGGTCGCCGTGGCAACTCCGCCCGATGCGACACCCCCGACCGGAGGAAGATTGGAGATCAGTAGTGACGTTGTGGGGTAGACCGTACCACCCACAGTGACGGTTCCGGTATAGGTCGTGCCGTTGTCCTTAATCAACCGGGTCGGCCAGTTGTAGAACTGCAACGGCCTGCCCCAGCCATCTAGGAATTCCATGTTCCCGTCACTGTCTGTGTCGCCGATCAGGTTCTTGTCGATGCCATCGATCTCTGAAGGCGGGAGTCCAAAGACATCCCCTTCTGTCAAAATGAGGTAGAGCAATTCCGAACTCTCGGCGAGATCGTCATCGGCGATATTGATCGGAATTCTTACCCGAGCTGCGTCTTCACGCCCCTTCCAACTGTTTGAATCGAGAGTACCAGACGGGTACATCCTGGTCAGGATCGGAGAGTCGTCGACCCGTTCATTTGCATTTTGCGAGGTTCCGTTATAGCCCCACAGGTCTTCTTCTCGCTGAGGAAACAACGCTTTGAACATGGCCTTGCGAACGAACACCTCTGACGCCGCCCTCGATGGCTGAGGGGAGGGTGAGTTGTTGGCATTCAGATACCACCTCTGAAACGTGGCCACCTGATCTCGGAAGTATCGAAGGTTCTTGTTGATCGGCATGTCGGGGTCGACCTGATCCACACTGGCCGTGATCTCGTGGAGGGCGTCGACACGTTCGCGGAGCGCCCCGGAGATAATCCGCATTGAGGTCTTTGTGGCAGCTTCGCGGGCGGCTTCGCCGGTCTTACCGAGGACGACGAACGACAGACTCGCCAGCGTTGCGATGATCGCCATCACGACCAGCAACTCCACGAGGGAAAAGCCCGCTCGTGGGGTGCGCTGGTCGCTGGTGGTGATGGATGATCGCATGTGGAAAGGCTCCCGAGTCGGTGACTGGCTTTCGGACCGGCGGACGCCAACCCGCAACGGCTTAGTTCAACGTGCCGCCCTTGAAGTTGGTGATGTTGTCCCGCTCGAAGTTGCGTTCCTGGTTGTTATACAACGGGAATGTCGCGGGTTGCGGGTCTGCCTTGATTGCTTCTGACATCTCCATGTCCGTATCCAGCACACCACCCCAGCCGTATTCCCCATCGACCCCCGGTGAGATCAACTGACACGAGTTGGCGTTGAACGCCGGGGCAGCCGTAAAATCGGCCACTGTCGCGGGAGTTGCAGCCCCCATGTAGCGACGGTAGTACCACGCGAACTCGGTACGAGCAGTGGCATAACGGTCGTAGGCTGCCTGTGCGGTGAGTTGCACATCCGCATCGCGGTATCCCCGCCCCCCATAGCTGCTGGCATACAGGACCGGGTGCGTCTGGCCGGGCAGCGGGTCGAGGTACTCGGGGAGTCCCTCGACATCTGTTGCTCCGTCCCGATTGACAAGACGCCCGATATTAAACTCATGGAACGGTCCCGATCGGGCACCGCCACGCGAGAAGGGATCGGCCGGATTGGCCGAGAAACCCAGCGGAGCCCACTCGGTAATGGGGGCGTTCACGGTTCCGATCGTGGTCCCCGTTCTGTCGACCACATTGGTGGCGTTCATGCCTCCCAGGAAGAACACCAGGCACTCCGCTCCATTCAGCGTGATCTCGTCAGTCATGTCCCCATCCCCATTGATGTCACGAGGGGTCGTGAACACAAAGTCGGGCCAAATCTGGCGAATCAAGGCTCGGCTGCGATTCACCGCTGCGGCACTGGGAGTGGACCCGGTCCACCCGGCAGCCGCTTCAAAGAGGACGATTCCGCTCGGCGGTTCGGCCCCGAACTTGGCTTTGA
Organism: Planctomycetota bacterium; assembly: GCA_043743415.1. GTDB lineage: Bacteria > Planctomycetota > Planctomycetia > Planctomycetales > Planctomycetaceae > TH-plancto1. The sequence continues at coordinate 17,684 of JAYTWO010000208.1, read as the reverse complement.
AGTCGGCGATCGACTTCTCCATGTTCTTGAACTCGACGGTCACGCTCGCCACACGGGCCGCTGTCCTGGCGGCCTGAACACCGACCAGCAATAGCGACATCAGGATCGCGATGATCGTGATCACGATCATCAATTCAATCAGCGAGAACGCCTTACGAATTGATCGCTGCCGTTCTGTGCGGGAGGCAACGGGCCGAGATACGGGCCGTGAGGTCCGGGAGAGCCGCGGCGGGACGGGTTGCATGATGGGGACTCCTGGGCGGCTGCGAGTGACTGGCCAGAATCGGGGGCCGGGGTTTTGAGGGGTGTGGCGTTTTGCAGCACCCGTGGACTGACTCTGCCGAACTCTGCTGGACTGAGCGGAGACTCGTGAGGCGGTTTGCCTCGTTTCGCGAACCGTTCCGGGTCTGGGAACAGAGAACGCACCTCTTGTGCCAGCGGGTGAAAATCGTGAGGGGAATCGGCATTCGGCGAGCCGGGTGGCGTCAGCCCCCGAGTCCGCCGATTGATCCACCGCCGGGGGCTGACACCGCCCGGCTCGCCTGACACGTTACGACAGCTCGTTGAGGAGCTTGACGAGAGGCAGGAACAGGGCGATGACGATGAAGCCGACGATGATGCCGAGGACGACGGTCATGATCGGCTCCAGCAGGTTCACCAAGCCTTCGATGAGGACCGTGACTTCTTCCTCGTACACGTCGGCGACCTTGTAGAGCATGTTGTCGAGGGCCCCGGTCTCCTCGCCCACGTCGACCATGTTCACCACCATGTCGTCGGTGATGCGGGTCTCCTTGAGCGGCACCGCCATCGTTTCGCCTTCGCGAATCGACGACTGGATATGCTCGAATGCCTTGCGAAAGACTTCGTTGCCAGCCGTGTCGCGGGCGATGGCCAGGGCTTCCAGAATCGGCACCCCGGACGCGATCAGCGTTCCCAAGGTCCGCGCGGTGCGGGCCACCGTGGACTTCGAAATGATCGCCCCCAGCAAGGGAACTTTGAGCGACACGCGATCCAGAATGTAGGCCCCGGTCTTGTTCTTTTTGATGATCTTCATAATCAAGATCATGCCGATCGGGATCGTCGGGATCAAATACCAAAAGCTCACGACCGCGTTGCTCATCTCGATGAGCATGACCGTGATGCCGGGCAGCTCGACATCGAAGCCTTCGAAGATCGTTTTGAACTTCGGGATGATGAAGTACATAATCCCCCCCACGATCACCGCAGCCACCAACAGCACGGCGGCCGGGTAGATCATGGCCCCCTGCACCTTGCGTTTGAGGCTTTGGGACTTCTCCTTGAACTCAGCCAGACGCTGGAGAATGACTTCCAGGGCCCCGCCCGCCTCCCCGGCCTTGACCATGTTCACGTATAGGTTGTCGAAAGCCTTGGGCTGCTTCGACATGGCCTCCGAGAGGGTGTTTCCGGACTCCACGTCTTCAATGACGCCGATCAGTGAGTTCTTGAGCGGGCCGGGCTTGGCCTGGGTCTCCAGGATGCGGAGGCTGCGGAGAATTGGCAGGCCAGCGTCTTGCAGAGTCGAGAGTTGCCGGGTGAAGGTGCAGAGTTGTTTGGGCTTCACGCCGCCGAACGAAAACCCCTTCTTCTTGCGGGGGCCTTTGATCTCCTTGGTCTTGGTGGCGTCCTTCTTCTTGCCCTTATTCTTCTCGGTGATCTTGGTGACGAAGAATCCCTTTTCGCGGATCTTCGTCTGAGCTTCCGCCTCGGACGCGGCGTCGATGGAGTCCTTGACCTCCAGGCCAGAGTTGTCCATCGCCTCGTATTGGAATGTCGCCATAGTGTCGTTCCTCGAATCGAGGTCTGTTCAGAAAAGAGCGGTTGTCAGGAGAAGAGTCAGTGTCGTAGGGGGCGCTCAGGGGCGGTTCGAAACTTCCGAAGTCTCAGAAGACATCGGAAGTTTGCTGCGTGAAGATGTCACGGGAAGTCTTCATAGACCTCCACGGCCAGGTCAAGCATCGCCCTCTTCCATGACGGTTTCGCGGACCACTTCGTCAATGGTCGAGACGCCGTCAAAGATCAGCTTGAGGCCCGATTCCCGCAGCGTGGTCATCCCCTGGCTGCGGGCCAGATTCCGCATGTCGTCGACCGACGCATCCGAGGAGACCATGTCCCGGATGTCGTCGTTCATGTCCAGGAGTTCGTAGATGCCGCAACGTCCCTTGTAGCCTGAGTTGTTGCAGCGCTGGCATCCCTTGCCGTAGTAGAACTTGTACTGCCGGGCCTTTTCGATCGGCAGCTGGAGTTCCATCAGCAGTTCATCGGACGGGTCGAACTGGGTGCGGCACTGGACGCAGATCTTGCGGACCAGACGCTGGGCGAGGATGGCCTCCACGGTGGCGGTGATGAGGAATGTCGGCACCCCCATATCGCGGAGGCGGGTAATGGCCGACGGGGCGTCGTTGGTGTGCAGCGTGCTGAACACCAAGTGCCCGGTCAGCGAGCTTTGCACGGCGATTTCGGCGGTCTCGTAGTCGCGGATTTCTCCGACCAGGATGATGTCCGGGTCGTGCCGCAGGATGGCTCGCAGGGCAGCTGCGAAAGTCACGCCGATGTCGGTGTTGATCGGGATCTGCACGATGCCGTCGATGTCGTATTCGATCGGGTCTTCGGTCGTGATGATCTTGGTTTCGATGTCGTTGAGTTCATTCAGCGCCGAGTAGAGCGTGGTCGTCTTGCCCGATCCGGTCGGTCCGGTCACCAGCACGATGCCGTGCGGGCGGTGAATCGTTTTGCGGAAGTTCGACAGGATGGTCGGGTCCATGCCGATCTTGTTCAGGTCGAGCTGGACCACGGTACGGTCCAGGACTCGCATGACCACCGATTCGCCGAACATGGTGGGGAGCACGCTGACTCGCAAGTCCACCGGGCTGCCGCCGACGTTGAGTTCGATGCGTCCGTCCTGCGGCATGCGGCGTTCCGCGATGTCGAGGTTGGCCATGACCTTCACGCGGCTGACGATCGCGTTCGCCAGGTGCCGGGGTGGCGGGACCATCTCGTACAGCACGCCGTCCGCGCGTACGCGGATCTTGAACTCATCTTCGAACGGCTCGAAGTGAATGTCCGACGCCTGGTCCTTGATCGCCAGCAGCATCACCATATTGAGCAGCTTGCGGATGGGGTGCGAGTCCATGTACTCGTCGGCGAGGTCGAAGGCCCCCTGCTTGGCGTTGAGCCCCATCGCTTCCGGGGTTTGCTCCAGCCCGGCGATCACGTCCTCAATGCTGTCTTCTTTGGAAGCGTAGTGCTTGATGATCGCCGCTTCGACCGCTTGCGGCGATGACACGGCCCCGCGGACTTCCATGCCGATGAAGTTCCGCAGGTCGTCCAGCGCCCCCAGATTCTGCGGGTCTGCCATCGCCACGGTGAGGACGTTGTCCTTCATCGAGATCGGAATGATCTTGTAGACCTCCGCCATCGTCGATGGCACCAGGTCAATCACCTTGGGCGGGATGTTCGTCTCCGCCAGATTGACGACCGGCATGCCCCACTGCTCGGCCAGGGCTTCGGTCAACTGCTCATTGGTGATGAGTCCCAGCTTGAGCGCGACCTGGCCCAGGATCTCTCCGGGACTCTGTTTCTGCTCTTCAAGTACATCCCAGAGTTGATCCTCGGAGAGATATCCGAGGTCCACCAGAATCTGTCCCAGTCGACGTTGAGCCATGAACAACCTGCCGATGTGTCAAATGCAGTGATGGGGACGAGCCAAAGCCCACCGGTTGCAACCGGTGGGCGTTCCAACCTTCAGCCTTCGTCGTCCTCTTCCTCGTCTTCCGCGTTCTCATCAAACACGCCCTTCTTGGCGTTGGTGATCCGCATCTTGAGTTCGCCCGGGTTGTTGGACTTGAGGACCACATCCCGTTCCTCGCACAGCCCCTTTCTCCACAGATCGAACAGGGCGTCGTCCAGCAGTTGCATGCCGTACTTACGCCCGGTTTGAATTGAGGAGTTGATGCGGTACGACTTGGCCTCGCGAATCAGGTTGGCGATGGCGGGGGTCACGACCAGCATCTCGTAGGCGGCGACGACTCCCTTGGGCTTGCGGGGCAGTAGTGCCTGGCTGAGCACGGCGATGATCGACGAGGAGAGCTGGGTCCGGATCTGTTCCTGCTGGTTCGTGGGGAACACGTCGATGATACGGTCGACGGTGCCTTGAGCACTGGAGGTGTGCAGGGTCCCGAACACGACGTGGCCGGTTTCGGCAGCGGTAATGGCCGAGGAGATCGTTTCGAGGTCGCGCATTTCGCCGACCAGAATGATGTCCGGGTCCATACGCAGAGCGCGCTTCAGGGCTTCCGGGAAGTTCGGGACATCGACGCCGATTTCGCGCTGGTTGATCGTCGCTTTCTTGTGTTTGTGGTAGTACTCGATGGGGTCTTCGAGCGTGATGATGTGGTGATCTTCATGCTCGTTGAGGTGGTTAATCATGCTGGCCAGCGAGGTCGTCTTGCCCGACCCCGTCGGCCCCGTCACCAGAAACAGCCCGCGCGGACGAGTAATCAGGTCGGGCACCACCGATGGCAGACCGAGCTGTTCGAACGTGAGGAACTCGTTGGGAATTCGTCGCAGCACCAGCCCGATGTGGCCGCGTTGTTTGAACACGGCCACGCGGAACCGGGCCTTGTCCCCGAAGGCGAAACCGAAGTCGGTCCCGCCCATCTCCTGCAACTCCTGCTGGTTGCGTTCCGGAGTGATCGACTTCATCAGGGAAACCGTGTCTGCGGCCTCCAGCGACTTCGTTTCGAGTCGGACCATGCGCCCCCCCACCCGCACCACGGGGGGTTGCCCGGTCGTGAGGTGGAGATCGCTGACCTTTTCCCGGACCACCGTTTCCAGAAGCTTGTCGATCTGCAAACGACGTTCATCACCAGGTTCGGCCATGCATGCCTCGGCGTGTGTTGCAGGGGTGAGGGGCTAGATTCGGTGCGATTTGGTCGGGTGAGTACCCGCTTGGACTTCGTTGGAGGTGACTTCTGATTATTCGCGCGGGACTCGCAACCCGTCCACCCGATTGCGGTTCCGACCGCGTGGGATAGGCTTCCAGCCTGTCCATCCTCGCATTCCACTCACGACAGGCTGGAAGCCTATCCCACGCCCACCATCAGTGCCCGCCCCCATGCAGCTTGTGAGCCTCGGTCAGCGTCGTGATCCCTCCCAGTGCTTTGTCCACCGCATCCTCGACGATCGTCCGCATCCCGAACAGACGGGCCTGACGGCGAATGTTCTGGGTCGGCTCGCTGCGGAACGCCATCTCGCGAATCGCTCCGTTCATCATCATCAATTCGAACACAGCCTTCCGCCCCCGGTAGCCCGACTGCTGGCAGTTCGCGCAGCCCTTGCCGCGTCGGAACTTGGCCGTGGAGATCTGATCCTCAGTCAACTCGAACAGCGACAACTCGTCCACGCTGGGCTTGTAGGTGTCTCCGCATTTGGGGCAGATGCTGCGAACCAATCGCTGGGCCATGACCGCCATCACCGACGAGGCGACGAGGAAGGGTTGCACTCCCATGTCGATCAGTCGTGTAATGGAACCGGGCGCGTCGTTCGTGTGAAGCGTACTGAATACCAAGTGTCCCGTCAAAGATGCCTGAATAGCCATCTCGGCTGTCTCGGTATCTCGAATTTCTCCGACCAAGATCACATTCGGGGCCTGTCGCAGCATGGCGCGGATAATGCGGCTGAAGTTCAGACCGATCGAGTGCCGCACTTCGCACTGATTGATCCCCGGCAGGTAGTATTCGACGGGGTCTTCGGCGGTGATGATTTTACGGTCTGGGCGGTTCAATTCACCCAGAGCACTGTACAGTGTGGTCGTCTTGCCGGACCCGGTCGGACCTGTCACCAGAAAGATTCCGTTCGGGCGGCGGATGATGTTTTGGAACTTGCGGTAGTTGTCTTCGCTGAACCCCAGGTTCCGGATACCGACCTTGATGTTGTCACGGTCCAGGATACGCATGACCATCGCTTGGCCGTGGTTCGTCGGCAGGACGCTGACGCGGAGGTCAAAGTCCTTGCCATTCACGCGGGTCTTGATGCGACCGTCCTGCGGGCGGCGTTTTTCGGCGATGTCGATCCGCCCCATGACTTTCAGACGACTCATCAGCGGAGCCAGCAACCGTCGCGGCGGGGAATCGCGCTCCACGAGAACTCCGTCGATCCGGTAACGAATCCGCACCCGATCCTCAAACGGCTCGACATGGATGTCGCTGGCCCGCATGTTCACGGCTTCCGTGATGATCAGGTTCACCAGCTTCACAATCGGCGAGCTTTCCGAGTCGTCCGCCTGCGACTTGGCCTCGCTCAGCTCGGTCTCGGTGAAGTCGATCGCCGTTTCCGTAAACTCTTGCAGCATCGAGTCCACCGACTCGGTCTCCGACTGCCCGTAGTACCGGTTGATGGCTGCGTTGATGGCCTCCTTTTGGGCCATCACCATGTCGACTTCCCGGGCCAAAATGAACCGCAGCTTCTCCACCAGTTCGAAGTTCATCGGGTCGACGACCGCCACCTTGAGCTTCTCGTCATTGACCTCCACGGCGATACAGATGTTCTCGCGGGCCACCGATTCAGGAATCAGCTCCACGACATTGTGATCCAGCTCAACCTCTTCGAGATTCACAAACGTGAACCCGAACGCCTTAGCCTTGGCCTGCCCGATCCGCCCCTCGTCCACATACCCCAACTTCAACAGCGCATCTTCCGGGGTGATCCCCAGGCTGCTCGCCATGTCTTCCGCTTCCCCCAGCTGATCCGCGCTGACGGTGCCGTCTTTGACGAACTGATCCAACCAGTTACGGGCCATGACTGACCTTCTTCTTCAGAATCACAAACAGCCACCGTCGGGAGCAGCGATTGCTCCGGGGTGGCCTGGGGAATGTGAATGGGAGTTGCGATTGAACCCCATCATCCCGCCGAGGAATCCGGCAGATCAGGACAGGGAAGACACCAGTCGAGTGGGATTGGCTCTCAAGCTGTCTTGTCACTCAGCGACAAGGACACACTGCAAGAGCCTCAGTCACACGGCCCTCTTAGGCGAGAGGCAGATGAGGAATTACCAGTCATCAGCCGCAGGGCGCTAGCCCACGGTTGAAACCGGACGCTAGCGCGTTCCGGCTGATTGGTAGATTCTCATCTGCCGCTCGCCTGATCTTCCACTGCAACAGCAGATGATGCGAGAACAGCACAGAACCTCCCTGACCCCGACGATCGGTTGCAGGAATCTTACGAATTGGGAAAACCAGATGATAGCGACGAGTGGTTCAATCAACGGGGCAGATCAAGAATAGAAGACCGACGCCCCCTGACAATCAGAACCACCGCACGCCCATTCTACCCCGAATTCCCCCGTAGAGAAGAGGCAATTCGACCTCATCCGGTACTCAAAAGCGTCAGTCGCAGGTCTCCCTGCTGCAACCCGGACCCTCAATGTGGGTTTGGGTCAGCACGTCGTAGCAGAAGTCGTGAGACTTCTGCTGAGGTGGTCCCGCAGAAGTCTGACGAATTCTGCTACGGCCTGGTGGCACGTTCCTGACGCTTTGGGAAGGGCGTGGGTGACGCTGACACGCCCGCTCGCCACGCCCCTTCGAAGACTCAGGGTTGTGCCACCCGACCGTGGCGCGGCGAAGCAGAGCTTCCAGGAGAGGCGTTACCAAGCGGAGCTTGGGAACGAGATGCCATATTCTCGCCTGACGGTCGCGGATGAGGCTCTTGCAGCGAGAGTCACTCGCGAGGTAATCTCACGTACCGTGGCACGCGCATCGCCCAAAGCGGCACCCGTGCCCCCTCGCAGACATTCGAAAGCCACTATTCATGAAACTCGAATCGCTAAGGCTCAAAAACTTCAAGGCGTTTCGAGACGCTGAGCTCAAGAACATTCCACGCATGTGCGTCCTAGTCGGCGCGAATGGCTCTGGAAAATCAACAATCTTCAGCGTCTTCAGATTTCTTAAGGATGCGTTGACCGAAAACGTGCATGTTGCCCTCACTCGCCTCGGCGGCAGTCGCGGTTTCCAGGAAGCTCGTAGCCGAGGCACGGAAGGTCCGATTGAAATTGAATTGAAGTTCCGACAATCTGACGATGGACCATTGATTACTTACTTCTTGGCGATCAACGAAGTGAGTGGGACACCAGTCATCGAGCGAGAACTGTTGAAGTACCGACGCGGTAGCAAGGGCCAGCCGTGGCATTTCCTCGACTTTGCCAATGGACAGGGTCGAGCCGTGACCAATGAACCGGACGAAGTGCAGGACGAGGAAGACTTGCAGCGCGAGGAACAAGTGCTTAAGTCGCCCGATACACTCGCAGTCAAGGGTTTGGCTCAGTTTAAGAAATTTCCAGCCGCGATGGCACTTGGTGAACTGATTACCAATTGGCACATTTCGGATTTCCACATTCAACGGGCTCGCCCAGAACAAGAAGCTGGGTACGCTGAACACCTTTCGACTCTCGGCGAAAACTTAGCTCTGGTTACCGAATTCTTGCACAACAGGCACCGGGAGATCTTTGATCGAGTGATCAATCAACTGGCCAAGCGAGTGCCTGGGATCACTCGAGTCGAAGCGAAAACTACGGAGGAAGGTCGGGTGCTGCTTCGTTTTCAGGACGGAGCATTCCAAGATCCGTTCCTGGCACGCCACGTCTCCGATGGCACAATCAAGATGTTTGCGTATCTTCTTCTTCTTTATGACCCCAAGCCGCATCCGCTCTTGTGCGTTGAAGAACCGGAAAACCAACTCTATCCCAAGCTCTTGATGGAATTGGCGGAGGAATTCCGTGACTACGCCCGACGCGGCGGGCAAGTCTTCATTTCCACGCACTCCCCAGATTTTCTCAATGCTTGTCGCCTGGATGAGGTCTTTTGGCTCGTTAAGGAAAATGGTTACACCGTCGTTCGCCGTGCATCTGACGACGAGCAAGTGAGTACCTACATGAACGATGGCGACCAGATGGGGTATCTGTGGAAACAGGGCTTCTTTGGGGGTGTTGATCCTCAATGAGTGAACTTGTTTTCCTTCTCGAAGAGCCCTCTGCCCAAGCCATGCTGGAAGGGGTGCTGCCTCGTTTACTGACTCCAGAAGTCACCGTCCGCTTCATTGTCTTCGAAGGCAAGCAGGACTTGGACAAACAGCTCAGCCGGCGCCTGCGTGGATACCGAATACCGGGCGCTCGCTTTGTCATTCTTCGTGACAAAGACGCTTCTGATTGCCACACATTGAAAAGGAAACTGCAAGAGAAATGCGTTGAAGCAGCGAGAAGCGGAGTCTTGATTCGAATCGCTTGTCATGAACTCGAAAGTTGGTATCTCGCCGACTTAGCAGCAGTCGCATCAGCCTTTGAAATGAATGGACTGACCAGCCACCAGCGTCGAGCCAAGTATCGATCTCCGGATGACCTCGCAAACGCCGCAGAAGAGTTGGAGAAACTCACTCAAGGCAGGTATCAGAAAATATCCGGCTCTCGTGCCATAGGGCCCCACCTCGATCTCCATAATACGAGATCCCGGAGTTTTTCCGTCTTTGTCTCTGGGATACGACGCTTGGTTTCGGATGGCGAGGAAGCCAGCCAATGAAAAATGGGTTCATCCGACTATTTGGGGGGATTTCGAAATGCCTGACGGCATCTGGATTTACGGAGGCATGGCTCCGATGTCCAATGTGCCAGTCCCGAAAGAGGCCCCTGGCCGAGAACCTTGGCCAGGGGCTGACACGCCATGGGCGCATCGGAGGCCAGGATATTCCTTGGCGGGTGGCTTCCCCGCAGAGCCTGCCTCCGCTTCTCCGGGCAGGGGCATTGCAGCAGATCGCGGTATCTCCCTGCAAGTATGGGACATCGGAGAGATGCCTTGATAATCCACCCCGGTCACGGGACACCCCCAAATAGTGCGATGAACCCGCTTTATAGACCGGCTGCCTTACACCGCTCGCAAAATGGCGGCGACGCTTTGGCCCATGCGGGTGCGGTTGACGCTCATCGCGACGGGGTTGCGGTCGCGGAGGGGTTCTCGCACCACGTTCAGGCGACACTGCGGGTCGGGACGCTCGTGGTGCAGGGTCATGGGGATCTGGCGATGCTTGAGCGCCATCACACTCCCCGCCAGTTCCACAGCTCCGGAACCGGCATCGAAGGTGCCGAAGTAGCTCTTCAAGGCAGTCACCGGAACCCGGCTGGCGACATCGCCCAGGGCTTGGTGATAGGCCCGGGCCTCGACGACATCTTCGCGCCGCGTACTCTTGCCGTGAGCGTTGATGTGGCCGATGTCGGCAGGGGAGAGCTTGGATTTTCGCAAGGCGGCCTGCATCGCGTTGACGAGGCCGACGCCATTGGGACGACCGGTGTCAGTCCGCCCATCGCAGCCTGCTCCGACTCCCAGGACTTCGCAGTAGATTTCGGCCCCGCGAGCGATGGCATGCTCGTAACGCTCAACGACGAACACGCCGGAACCTTCCCCAACGATCGTGCCGTCGCGGTCGACATCGAACGGGCGACAGGCTCGCGTGGGGTCTTCCTGGCGAGACAGATCCTCATACAAGCTGATGCGAGCGAGGTCAATCGGGTGGATATTCGAACCACAAGCCCCGACGACCATCACATCGGCCTGATCGCGGGCGATGACGCGCATCGCTTCTTGCAAGGCCAGCAGGGCCGATGCCTCGGCACTGGTGATCGTATTGTTCGGCCCGCGGGCATCGTGTTCGATCGCCACATGGCAGGCGGGCATGTTCGGCAATTGCCTCAATAGCCAGAGCGGGGCAATCTTGCCCATCTTGTCTTCGCCCCAGCGGGTGGCTGGGTCGTGTTCATCAGCCACGAAATCGCGAGCGGCGTCAGAGAGTTCTTCCGGATTGAACGGCATGTGGCCCGCTCCGAACTCAACTCCCAAGCGGTCGGGATCGACATCGCCCAACTGGAGGCCCGAGTCCTTCATCGCCAAAGAAGCGGCCACGACACCCAGCTGGATATCGCGGGACATGACTTTCAGGAACTTCTTTTCGTACAAGTACTTGAGTGGATCAAAGTCGTGGATTTCCGCAGCCAGTTTAGTGGGCAGTGCCCCGCTGGAGATGGAGCGCAATGGCCCAATGCCGGTCACCCCCTGGATCATATTGTTCCAGAAGGCATCCTTTCCGATGCCGATCGGGGAAACGACCCCCACCCCGGTAATCACCATCCGGGGGATGGTTGAACCAGCCGTCATAGCCTGACCCCAAACATGAACCACCCGACCCCGCCCGATCAGGAGATCGGGTGTTGGGTCGATCCATGGTGAGTACCGTTTTCCGGCAATGTCGAAGCCACGGAATCGTCAGATTCCGAACCGCAACACAACACCGGCTCCCACCTCAATTCCCAAGTCCCCTTCCAGGAGACCGTGAAATCGAGTGAGCGGTACTTTCCATGTGGAACGCACGTCTCATGGGAACATGAGACGTGGAGGCCCTTGCCTCGTTGGGTTCGCAGCACGCAGCAGTTGTCTGACCCCTGCATACCTTGAACGTGGAAGTCCCCATCGGCTCCGCCGACGGCCTGACCAAAGGTTGGAACTTCCCACACACGCATTACACCCTCTGGAGGGCGAACGGTCAAGCAGATTCCGAATTTGGACGTGAACGCATGTTTACATTCCCAATCGAGAGAGTGCGATGTTCTCTGTTAGTCATCGTCCGATCGACCTCCTCCCGAGAAGCGGAAAAAGTAGTAAACCACCGTAAGCAGAGATTCCAGCGTGGCGGCGACATACGTCAGGGCGGCGGCGTTGAGGACTTTCCGCACGGCCACCGCACCCTCTTCGTTGACGATTCCCAAGTCGGCCAAGTGCCGCTTGGCACGGGCACTGGCGTCAAACTCCACCGGCAGATTGATCAGCTGAAACACGACCACTCCCGCGTAGGCGATCAGGCCGAACATCAGCAGCTGAGGCTGGCGAAAGATCATGCCCGCAATGACCAGCACCATGAACGCCATGGGCCCGTACTGAGCGGCAGGAACTGCCGCACTGCGGAGTGTGAGCGGGAAATAGCCGGTCGCGTGCTGCAAGGCGTGTCCCGCCTCGTGGGCGGCAATCCCCACGGCGGTCGCTGAGTGGCTGTGGTACACCTCGGAACTCAGACGGAGTACGCGGGCGGACGGGTCGTAGTGGTCCGATAGTTGCCCGTGGGTTTCTTCGATCCCCACATCATGGACCCCCGCCGACTCCAGCATGTGAGCGGCAGCTGCAGCACCGGAGAGCGCGGTGCTGATCTCCATTCCGGACTTGTAAGTCGAGCGCAGGCGGTACTGAGCCCACATCATCAGCAGGATCGCCGGAGCGGTGACAATCAAAATCCACGGATCAAAGAACATCGAACAATCCTCCGTTTAGCCGCGACCGGACGTTCAGCCGCGACGCGAAGTCTTCGTAGCGGAGCGCGACGCGCCGTTCCGCTCTATTACCATCGTAGAGCGAAGAACGCATTCCGGACAGCGGTGGATCACGCGAAACACCGCGCTCCGCTTCGAAGACTCCGCGTCGCGGCTAAACGGTCACGCGGGTGTTACCAGTGCGGCTTCTCCGGCAAATACTTCTCGAATTCGGCGATCAGTGCCGATTCGAACGCCCCGGCGTACGTTCCGGCGAAGAAGCGGTCGATCGCTTCGGCCTGGAACTGGACCCAACTCTTCTCCTCATGGCCGGGATTGATCGGGAAGTAGCGGGCCTGGACCGATTGAGCGGCCTTCATGTCGCCGGGGGCGTCGCCGATCATCAGCACCTTGTCGGGCGAGTACCCCTTAGCAATCGCGGCGGTGAGAATCTCGGACTTGCTGCCCATTTCCTGGCCGCAGATGGCCGAGACGTACTGGGCGATGCCGTGCTCGCTCCACTCGGCGATGAGGGCCGGAGTCGGCGTGGCCGAGCAGACGATCAGGTCGGCCTTCCCCTGCAACTTCTGGAGGCTCTCGCGAACCCCCGGAAACGGCGGCACGCCGTGGACCATCCCCTTGATCGTGGCGTCGACCGCCGAGGACCACGCAGAGGCGAGTACCAGATCAGAATGCCCGGTCTTCTCGGCTTCGGCCTTGACGGTGCCGCTGGAGAGCTTCGTCTCCCGCTTCACCCAGTCGCGAAGTCCCTGAAACTTCGGCACGGCGAACCCACGGGCCTGCACATCGGCCCGCTGCTCGAGCAGATCCAGAGCCAGCAAGTACGCTGGGAACCGGTTGGCCCCCCGCGTTTTGGAGTACAGATTGGTGAACTCGGCGGCCTCGCGGGCGTACTTCGAGATCGCCTGCAACCCAAAGTGATTGATGAAGTTGGGGATGAAGCACTCCTTGTGCTTGATCTCCATCGAGTCAAACGCACAGCCATCCGAATCGATGGCGATTAGGAAATCATGCTGCTTCTGAACAGTGGCAAGGGCGTCGGACACGCGCGGGAACTCCAGAAGGGTGATGACGGGATCAGGGTCCAGTGGACCCCGCAGCTGGCTGCACTGCTGTCGCAGCGTGCGTAGGGTACGACGAGAAGCGGAAGTCAACAAGCGGATGGGACAGATCAGCGTCAGATCGGAGGTCAGGCGCCGTGGTGATTCTTTCCGGCTGCCTACTTTTCTGATGTACACACGATGGATGTCGACTTCCCGGAATCCGATTGAGATGCGATGCCTCCCCGGCGTACAATCGTGGCGGGTCTGCATGTCGTCCTCACCACGGCTCTCGATGCCTAATCTCTCCCACGAACTGGAATCACTCCGACGCCGGGCGCGTTGGTGGGTGTTGGTGCGTGGGGTGGCGGCGTTGCTGGCGGTCATTGTCGGACTGGGCGTGGCGCTGGGAGCGGTGGACGCTCTGGCCCGTTGGCAGTCACTGGTGGGGCGAGTCACTCCGACGCTGATCTGGGGCGCGGCTATCGTTGCGGTCGGGTGGCGGTTTCTCATTCGACCGCTCCGAGTCCGATTGAGCGACCTCGAACTCGCCCGCGTGATTCACCGGCATTGGCCGATACTTACACCCGACCTCACCTCAGCTGTGGAGTTCGACTCCTCTCAACTGTCGACCACTCTGGGAGCCCCGCTGCTCCAACAAGTCACCGTCAGTCGGGCTCAGCTTCAATTGGCAACGGTTCCGTGGCGTTCTGTGGTGGCCCCGGAGCGGACGTACGGAGCGGTGGCCGGAGCGGGGTTGTCCCTCGCGGTACTCGGACTCGCGGCAGTTCTTTCTCCAGAGTTGACCCGCGTGGGGGGGATACGCTTGGTCTCTCCGCTGGTGGAGTTGGAGTGGCCACGCCGCACGACCTTGGTCTATCTCAACAGTGAGTTGGAGCCGATCGACACGGATCGTGATCCGGCTTTGCGAGCGGGACAGGGCGAGCCGCTCACGCTCTATATCGAGAACCGCAGCGGGTCGCTCCCGGCGAAGGTGCTGTTCGATCGCCAACCCCGAGCGGGTACACCCGATCGCGGTGAACTCCGTCAAACCACACTCCGCGACAAGCTGGGGAATCCGCATACGGTCGCGGTCGCCAGCCTGTCGACCTCGGAGCCGTTCGAGTTTCGGGTCCACGGTGGAGATGACGACCGGGCTCCGTGGATCGCGGTGGACGTGGTGCCGACGCCTCGGGTCGAGTCGTTCGAGATCACCATCACGCCGCCATCTTATACGGGTCGGCCCGTCGAGACGACCACCAGCGGGGTCGGACACTTGCAGGGCTGGGTCGGCAGCCAGGTTGAGATTCACTGCCGGGCGGTGGCTCCGCTGAAGTCGGTGATGCTCAACACTGGGAACGATCCCCGGCGGGCGATCCCGCTCAGTGATGGCGGGAAGGAGTTCTCTCTGGAGTGGACGCTGGCCAGTGCCGAGCGATCGACGTATTGGCTCGATCTAGCCGATCCGTATGGGTTGCGGGCAGCCAATCCGCCGCGCTACGAGATTCGCGGAGTGGCCGACCAAGAGCCGGTGGTGTCGCTGCTGTCCCCCGCGAGCGATGTGCGTGTGACCGCACTGGCCGAGATCCCGATCGAGGGGGAGGCCCGCGACGACCTCGGGTTGCTACGGGTCGAGTTGGTCTACGAACTGCCGGTCATGACGCCCGAGGGACAGGCCACAACGGAGCAGCACGCGGTCCTGCTGAACCCGGACAAGACCGGGTTGATGGAGCAGACGATCCGCACGACCTGGAACCTCGCGGACCTCGCTCTCGTGCCCGGTTCTCAGGTCCGGTTCTGGTTACAGGCGACGGACGCCTATAACCTCAATGGGTCGAAGGGGCAAGTCGGACGCAGTGCCACGCGCGTCGTCTCGATCCTCACGAATGAGGAGAAGCAACAGGAACTCAGCGGACGCCAGATTCAGATCGCCCAACGGATCGCACCGCTCAAAGATCGCCAAGCGGCCATCGAGCAGACGACCCGCGAGATCGGCGAGCAATGGAAGACAGTCGGCAGACTGCGGCCCTCGGACGAGCTGGACCTCGACCGCGTCCAAGCTGAGCAGAAGGAGATTGCCCGCGAACTGGCTCATGCTCCGCGCGGGATCTTGGCGGACCTGAAGGCCCTGCAACGCGAAATGGATCAGAACCGGTTGACTGACCCAGCCGTCACCGATGCGCTGGCGAAGTGGGCAGCCGCACTGACTCCGCTGGCGGAAGAAGTCCTCCCATTGGTCGAGAAGAAACTGGAGGCCACGCGCCAGGGGGCTATGCCGAGACCGGGATTCAAACTGCCTCCCAAAGAGCAGACCACAGCCGCCCTCCACGAGGCCCATGAGGGCCAGCAGCGGGTCCTCGACGACCTCGCGGCACTCTCCACCGAACTGGCCCAGTGGCAGCGCGACCAGGACTTCCAGAAGCGGTTCGCTGACATCGCCGGTCGCCAAGCGTCCCTGCGCGAGCAATCCCTGGCCGTTGGACAACAGACATCCGGCAAGACCGTGCCCGATCTCTCCACGCAAGAGCAGGCCGACCTCGCTCGCGCTGCCGACCGCCAAGCGGCCCTCGCCCGCGATGTCGAACAGCTGACCTCGCAACTCGAAGCGGCCACTCCGCAGACCGAGCAGGGGGCCGAGGCCGCCGCCTTTGCCGAGATGGCCCATCGCCTGTCAGAGCAGTCGGTGGCCGCCACCATGCGGGGCATCTCGGATGAACTCCGCCGAAACCATGTGCAGTCGGCGACCGATGCCCAGCAGAAGCTGATCGAGTCGCTGGAGACGCTGCGGAAGGCACTCGATCAAGAGCGGGCTCAGACCGCTCAGAACGAGGTTGAGGAGCTGCGAAAGTCGATCGCGGAGGCGACCGCTCTCAGCCAGAAACAGGCCGAACTGCGGCGTCGGACCGAGGCCTTGCCCGGCCCCACTTCCGACAGTCAGCGGGCTGCCGAGGAGGCAGAACTCCTGAAGCTGCAAAAGGAGATGGAGCAGCAGACAGCGGAGTTGGCGCAGCGGCTGCGGCGTGAGCAATACCAGGACTCGGCCTCAGCGGCGAAGCGGGCCAGTGACCGCATGCGCGAGGCGGCCGAGACGCTGGAGCAGGACCAGGTCACGCAGTCACTGGAGCGGCAGACCGAAGCACTCGATGAGTTGGAACAAGCCCGCGAGTCGCTCGGTGAGGAACTCCAGGATGCCAGCCAGCGTGCGGACCAAGAGCGGCTCAACGCGGTCGGCCAGTTGGTGATCGCACTCCTCGAACGAGCGAAGTCGACTCGCGACGACACGATCCGCGTCGAGGAGCTGCGCGTCTCCCAAGGCAAGTGGACGCGCAGCCAGCTCAAGTCCCTCCAAGGCGTCGCCGACAGCCAGCGCGATGTCGCGAATAGCACGCAGCAGGCGGTCGAGGAACTCGGTTCGACGGGGGTGATGGGGTTGTGCCTCAACATGGCCACGGAGCATTTCACGGTTGCCGCGAAACGCCTCGACGAGCGCGACGCCGGGCAGTTGACGCAAGCCGAACAGCGGGCCGGGGAGACGCTGTTGGAGCAGTTCATCGCCAGCTTGCCGTCCGCGAATTCTCCCTCTCCGCCCATGCCGAACGGTGAGCCGCCACCCGGCGGTGAGCCGACCGAGGAGCAGAAACAGTCCTCCCCCTTATTGGCGGTCGAGGTGCGACTGCTGCTGCGGATGCAGGAGGAATTGCTCATCCGCACCCGCACGCTGGCCGAACTGAAGACCAACGGTCATGCTCTGAGTGCCGACCAATTGACCGAGTTTCGGCAACTGCGGGAGCGGCAGAAGAAATTGGTGGAGACGGCCCGCTCGATGTTGGGGGCCAGTGCGATGGATGCAGCCGAGGAGGGATCACCATGATGCCCATGCCATTGGACATTCACCCCGGCAAATGTCGGCGCTTTCCAAGTGGATTCGACTGTGGGGACCGGGGTCGAGGCCTGCGTGCCGGTTATCCCGTAGGGATTGCAGCCCATAGCCGGTGGTTGAGCAAAGCGATACCACCGGAAAAGCGACTCCCCTGCCAGCCTATCCCGGAGGGATTGCAGCCCAGCGAGTCATTAAGTGGCCTGCATCGGCTGGAATCCCTTCGGGATACGGAAGACGATTTCAGCACGCGATCCGGTGGTATCGCTGCTCTCAACCACCAGCTATGGAACTGTCCTGGAATAAGAAGCGGATTTGCAGAACGTAAGACGGACTTCCAGTCCGTCTTTTACAGGACGGACTGGAAGTCCGTCCTACGGCGAGAATCGGAACT
>JAYTWO010000207.1:0-1725 GCA_043743415.1 Planctomycetota bacterium | reverse complement strand
CGGATCGCGGAGAAGGTCCACCTCCAGGATCTCTGCTCCGACATCGAAGTCGCCGGGCCGGGGTTCATCAACCTACGGCTGCGGGATGATGTGGTCGTTCGCGAGGTCAACCAACTCCTCACAGACGAGAGGCTCGGCGTCGAACCGGCCAATCCGCCGCGCACGATTGTGATCGACTTCTCCTCTCCCAACGTCGCCAAGCCAATGCACGTCGGCCACCTCCGCAGCTCGGTCATCGGCGACAGCTTGTACCGCACGCTGAAGTTCCTGGGCCACACGGTCATCAGCGACAACCACATCGGCGACTGGGGCACCCAGTTCGGGATGATCATTTACGGGTACAAGAACTTCCTGGACAAAGAGGCGTATGCCCGCCAACCGGTCGCGGAACTGGCGCGGCTCTATCGGCTGGTCAACAAGCTGAGTGACTTCATTGAGGCTCGCACCGAGTTGCCGACCAAACGCCGCGAACTGGAGATCAAGGAGCGCGAACTGGCCGCGGCTCCGGTCCCGGCCAAGGGGAGCAAAGACCCGCTCGACAAAGACCGGGAAAAGGCCCTCAAGAAGCTGCGGTCGGAGGGGGATGGATTGCGGGAGGAGATCGGCTCGCTGGTCAAGAAGGTCGAACGGGTCGAGTCGAACGCCGTGGACCTGGACCTGGCGAACGCACACTCCGGGATCGCGCGGGCGGCGCGTGACGAGACAGCCCGGCTGCACACGGGCGATGCGACGAACCTCGCTTTGTGGAACGAGTTCATGCCTGCCTGCCTGCATGCCTTGCAGGGCGTGTACGACCGGCTGGGGATCAAGTTCGATCTGACGCTCGGTGAGAGCTGGTACAACCCGCGACTGGCCGGGGTCGTCGAGTCGCTGAAGGCCAGCGGCATGGCGGTCGCGAGCCATGGGGCGATGTGCGTCTTCATCCCGGGGAACGAGGCTCCGTTCATCGTGCAGAAAGGGGACGGGGCGTACACCTATGCCACGACCGACCTCGCCACGATCCAGTACCGGGTGACTGAACTGAAGGCCGACGAGATTCTCTACGTGGTCGACTTCCGCCAGTCAGAACACTTCGCCCTGCTGTTCGAGACGGTGAAACGCTGGGGAATCGCCAAAGTCGACCTGCGGCACGTCCACTTCGGCACCGTGATGGGCAAGGACCGCCGGGCGTACAAGACTCGCGATGGAGATACGGTGGGGCTGGAGAGCCTGCTCGATGAAGCGGTCAAAGAGGCCCGCACGATTGTCGACCTCAACGAGGCCCAGAAGGCCGACAAGGGAGAGGAGCCGCTCGACGACAGTGCCCGGCAGGACATCGCCGAAATCATCGGCATCGGCGGGATCAAGTACGCCGACCTGCACCACTCGCGCGAGAGCGACTACGTCTTCGACTGGGAGAAAATGCTCGCCAAAGAGGGCGACACCGCCACCTACATCCAGTACGCCTTCGCCCGCACCAAGGGCATCCTCCGCAAGAACCACATCGACCCGCAAACCCTCCTGGCTCAGGGGGCCACAATCCAGTTTAGCAACCCCGCCGAACGCAGCCTCGCCCTCCAACTCCTCAAACTTCCCGAAGCCCTCGACGCCGTCTGCACCGACTACCGCCCCAATCTGCTCACCCAATACCTCTTCGAAACCGCCAACGCCTTCAGCACCTTCTACCAACACAGCCCCATCAAAGACGAACCCAACGAGTCCCTCCGCCACAGCCGCTGCCTGCTC
>JAYTWO010000206.1:0-8418 GCA_043743415.1 Planctomycetota bacterium | reverse complement strand
TCGTTCGGGCGGGTCAGACACAGCGGGGACGGGCCAATGTGCCCGTCCTACGGGGCGCTGGCCCGCCCGCCAAGCCACCGCGAAAAGCCTCTCCCCAGCCGCATAAAATTTGCGCAGCGTGAACACAAATCACGGATTAGTCGTACGGAGTCGAGGACGGTCGGTGTAGAGTTCTCCCTCGATCCCATCCGTGTCATCCGTGCATTCCGTGTCCCATTTCTCTTGTTCAGAAGGCCATTCCATGTCCGACAGCAAATTCCAAGGCAAGCATTCTGATATCACAGACCTGATCTTGAACGCCTTCTACAAAGTGCATCGCCGTTTAGGATATGGCTTCAACGAGAAGGTCTATGAGAATTCCATGGCGATTGAATTGCGAAAACTCGGCCTGCGAGTCGCCCAGTAACACGAGATCGAAGTTTTCTACGACGGTCAGCCGGTCGGTATCTATTTCGCGGATATGATCGTCAATGAGGTCGTGATGCTGGAACTCAAGGCTGCAAGACAATTGGCAGACGAGCACGAAGCCCAACTGCTGAACTATCTCAAGACGACACGGATCGAAGTGGGACTGCTGCTGAACTTCGGACCGACAACAGACATGAAACCCCGCATCCATGACAACGACCGTAAAGGCTCGATGGAGTGGATTAAGAAGTAGCAACTGCCCCCGCTGAAAGCGATTGAGACCCTCGAAACCATCGACGGCCAACCCGTGGCCGAGTTCTGGACGGAGTTCGACCAAGCTGCGGACAAGCCGGTGGAATCACTCCTCTGCTGGAAGATCGACTCAGCGCCAGTCACACGGGTGCATTCGTCAACTGGCGAACGCACCCAGTCATCCAGCGACGGAAGGACCACTGTATGACCGACAGCAGTGCTCGATATACTCCCCGGACCTGATTGCTCTGCCCCAGACCATTGACGGAAGACTTCCTCCAGCATGCCGCAACCCTGGGTCGCCATTCAGCGAAATCCCTCCTCGGGAGCTGGCAAACGCTCTCAACCGATTCGCGACCTCATCCGCCACTTGCGGACTCTGGGCATCACGCCCCGCCTGTATTCCCGCCGGGTCGACTTCGACGCAGCTGTCACTGATCCCCAGCGGCGACCAGACTTGCTGGCCGCCGTGGCTGCCGGGGGGGATGGGACGGTCCTGGACTTGGTGAATCGGCATCCGGAGTTGCCGCTGTGCGTGCTGCCCCTGGGTACGGAGAACCTGCTGGCCAAGAACCTGAAGATTCCCCGGAGCGGAAAAGAGGTGGCCGAGATCATCGCGAACGGGCACCGCCGCCGCCTCGATCTGGGGAGGCTGAATGGTCGATTGTTCCTGGTCATGGCCAGCGCCGGTTTCGATGCCGAGGTGATCCACCAAGTCCACGCCGGACGAAAGGGTGGCCATGTCCGCCACATCAGCTACCTCGGGCCGATCCTGAAGTCGCTGTGGCGTTTCCAACCGCCGACCTTGCGAGTCACCGTCGACGACTCTCCGAACGTGTACGAGGGGCAGTTGGTGATCGTCGCGAACCTGTCGTCTTATGCACTGAACTTGGGAGTTGTCCCCACCGCCCAGGGCAGCGATGGTGTCCTCGACGCCCGCATCTTCCCGGCTCGCTCGCTTTCCGGACTGCTGCGGAGCATCCTGTCGATCCTGCGCGGCACGCACGAACGTGACCCGACTGTCATCCGCCTGACCGGTCGCCAATTTCGCATCGAGTCCGAGAGCCCCGTCCCGCTCCAGGCGGACGGCGACCCCGCCGGAACCACTCCCGCCGAAATCACCATCGAGCCGCTGGGCATTGAGTTCCTCGTGCCCCCATAGGTCAGGGCGATTGGCCCGGCGAGCGTCCGACACAGGCTGGGTATCCAGTCACTTCGCCTCCTCCGACCGGGCTTTCGCCTTCGCTCGGATTTCCTCTTTGATCTTCGTCAATCGCTCCGGCCAGACGAACGTCGGGGCCTGCGACGGGTCGTACCCCTGCAGGTGACCGGTCAACCGCGTCGTGGGGTCGGTGTAGACCAAATCGGTCTCGCCGAACACCTCCTCACAGAGCTTCGCCAACTGCGGGTCGTATTCCTTGAGGAGCTTCCGCGTGCGGACGTGATTGTGGTCGTGATCGGGCGGGCGGTTGTTGTCGAACCAGGACTGGACTCCTTCGGCGAAGTATTCGTGGTGGTTGGTACTGGCGTACTTCCCCTTCCAGAGTCCTGCCTCCATCGCGTTGTCGTAGGCCAACTTCACTCGCGAGTCGAAAGTCGGGTCAACTTTCACCATCCCTCGCAGATGGATGTTGTGCGCGAATTCGTGAATCAGAATGTTCTCGGTCGAGTATGGGTCGCCGGGGTACTTGAGCAGGTTCTCTTCCGCCGAGGAGCAGCACGGGTCGGTCTCCGATCCGCCGGTCCCGCGAGCCCGCGCGTCCCACCAGTCCTTGGGGGTCAGTTGAGCGAAATCCGGCAGATCAGTCGTGAACTCTTTCCAACTGATGATGCACATCCGCGAGCCGCTCTGGATCATCGCGTCGCGAACATCGGGGCGTTTGGCGAGCATCAAGTTGATGAGGTACGCGGCCTCGCGGATCGCATAGTCATTCACATTCGCCGAGGCCACGATCGGGTAGCCGTTGGCGCTGAGGGACTTGGTGTAGAACTCGGGAACGCTCCACTCCGTTGGAGGCGGGACAATCGGGGACAACGAAGAGGTCGCGGGAACGGAAAGGTCAACCCCCCAGACTTTGGCCAGCAGCTTCAACATCTCCGGGTCGTGCTTCGCCAGCTCTTCGCGATTGAATGGGTAGAAGTCGTTACGAGAGAAGAACGCCTCCGAGGTCTCCGCGAAATACTCCATCGGGTTCGTCATGGCATAGGCTTTCTCCCACCGGATCGGAATATCGGAACCACTCCAGCGTTCGACATTTTCGTACGATTTGCTGTCCTTGGCGTGAGCGTAGGCACTCGCGATGTCGTCATCGTCGAATCCGAACACCTGGTCGTGGTAGGCATGGGCCAACTCATGCAGGGCGAAGTTCGGCATCCGGTCGAGTTCCTTCTCGAAGGTCTTGATGTTGGTGAACTCCACACCCTTGACCATGTCCGGGTTTCGCTTCTGATCGACCAGCCACTGCCGCCCCGGATGGTACTCCGCACTCGGGCGAACTCCGCGATAGAGTGGCGAAAACCACAACGTCACCTCGCGCAGCTTCTTCACCGCCGGTGCCGGGACGACTTTGACGACCTCTTGCAGCTGTTGCTGGAGGAGTTTGAGAGCCAGTTCCGTCTCAGCGGCGCAGTCCTGGAGGAGCGACTGCTCGACCTGAACCGTCCAGCCTTCGACGGTTTTCTTTTCATAGGTCCGAGAAGCTTCCGCAGCCGGTTTCTCCTCAGCGAATCCACCCGGAGCCCCGCCGACCAGCAGGCACACCACCACGAATACAACACGCCGCAGCATGGGCCAGTTCTCCAGTAGGAAACAACGACACTCGAAGACTTAAGCCTATGAATGCCTCTGGTAAGTGTCAATCACCCCATGTCGTACGACATTCTACGGGCGATTCTCCTGCCGCCTTTGATTACCATGCAGCCTCTCCCCTGCATCACCGTCCCCGGTTCCCGTCGCCATGCACGCCACGACCATCATCGGCATCGAAGTTCACGTCCAGCTGAACACCCGCACGAAGATCTTTTGCGGGTGCGTCAACAAGTTCAATCCGGACCAGCCAAACACGCAGACCTGCCCGGTCTGTCTCGGCCTGCCGGGGTCGTTGCCGGTGCTGAATCGAGAGGCGATCCACCTGGGCCAGATGACCGGACTGGCCCTCAACTGCGAGGTCACACCGTTCACCAAGTGGGACCGCAAGCAGTACTTCTATCCCGACCTGCCGAAGGGGTATCAGACCAGCCAGTTCGATCTGCCGCTGTGCCAGAACGGGTGGGTTGAGACGTTTAACACGGAGGGAGTTGCTCGCCGCGTCCGCATTCGCCGAGCCCACCTCGAAGAGGACGCGGGCAAGAACATGCACGACGAATCGGGGCGCGGACGCGATAGCCAGGTCGACCTCAACCGGGCTGGGACGCCGCTCTTGGAGATCGTCAGCGACCCCGACATCCGCTCCGCCCAAGAGGCGAAGGCAGTGCTGGAAGAGCTGCACCTGCTGCTCACGTACCTCGGCGTCTCCGACTGCAACATGCAGGAGGGGAGCCTCCGCTGTGACGCCAACGTGAACCTGCACATCGACCAGCCGGACGGCCAACCGGTCGCCACGCCGATCGTCGAGGTCAAGAACCTCAACAGCTTCCGCGCGGTCGAAGCGGCCATCGAGTACGAGGTCCAGCGGCAACTCGTCGAGTTCCAGAAGACTGGCCGCAAGATGGGCGACCCCGGTGCGGACAAGGAGACTCGCGGCTGGGATCCGGACCGGGCGGCGACGTTTGCCCAGCGCGGCAAGGAAGAGGCCGCCGACTACCGCTACTTCCCCTGCCCCGATCTCGTGCCGATCACGACCAGCCCCGAGCGGATCGCAGAGATCCGCCGCGAGCTACCGGAGTTCCCCGCCGTACGCCGTGCGCGGTATCGCACCGAGTTCGGACTGTCGCTGTACGATGCCACAGTGATCGTAAACCAGGGTGCCGACCTCGCGCGGTACTTCGAGACAGTGGTCTCGCTGTGTGGCGATGCGAAGCAGGCCGCCAACTGGGTGACGCAAGATGTGCAGCGCGACCTCAACGACCGCAAGCGGGCGATTGCCGAGTTCCCAATCACGGCCGAGATCCTCGGGTCGATGCTGAAGCGAATCGTCATCGGCGAACTGACGATCAAGGGGGCTCGTGAGGTGTACGCTCAACTGTTGCTCGATGCCGACGAGGAGCAGCCGATCACGCTCGAGCGCATCGACGCCATCATCGAAGAGAAGGGTCTCAAGGTCGTCCACGACACCGGCCTGCTCGATGCCGCCATCGCCACCGCCCTGGCCGAAAGTCCCAAGGCGGTCGAAGACTTCAAAGCCGGCAAGCAGCAGGCCCTCGGGGCGGTCCTGGGCAAGATCATGAAGCTGGTCAAGGGGGCCGATGCCAAGGTCGTCCGCGAGCGGTTGATCCAAAAACTCTCGTAGACCCTGTCGCTCCGCGACTCGTCTGACCCGTGGGATCGGCCACTCGCCTTACAGCATCGCCGATCCCTTCACGTCGATGCCCTTGATCATCATCTTCAACTCTTCCACGTTCGGCGACACTTCAAACGCCGTGGGGCGGTCGATGTATTCCTTCTTGATGAAGTGGTAGATCGAGTCGTTGAACAGCTGCATCCCTTCTTCCTTGCCCAGGCGGATACCGGCGGAGAGCTTCTCGTCCTTGCCTTCAAGAATCAGCTTCTTGATGGTGCCGTTGAAGATCATGAGTTCGATGATCGGCACACGCTTGGGCTTGTCGACGATCGTGGCCAGCAACTTCTGGGCAGCGATGGCCTTCATGTTGAAGCCCATCGAAGAGCGCAATGCGCGGTGCATGTCCTGGGGGAAGAGGTCGAGAATACGACCGATCGTCGACGGAGCGGATGAGGCATGGATCGTCCCGAACACCAAGTGGCCCGTTTCGGCCGCGTGGATCGCGGTTTCGAAGGTGTCCTTGTCTCGCAATTCCCCCACGAGCATGATGTCGGGGTCTTGACGCACGGCCCCCTTCATGGCGACGTGGAAGTCAGCTGTGTCCTGACCCAGTTCGCGCTGGTTGATAAGAGCCTTGTCCTGGGTGTAGACGAATTCGATGGGGTCCTCGATAGTCAGGATGTGGACCCGCTTGCGGTGGTTGATGTAGTCGAGCATGGAGGCGATGGTGGTCGACTTGCCCGACCCGGTCACCCCGGCCAGCAGCACCATGCCCTGTTCGAAGTCGCACAGGCTGGACATCACCGGCGGCAGATAGAGTCCCTCGAAGTTGGGGATGTTGAGTTCGACCTTACGCGCGACGAGTCCCGGTTTGCCGAGTTGGCGCAGCAAGTTCACGCGGAACCGCCAGTTCTTGCCTTCGTAATTGACGATGTGCGAGAAGTCGGCCCCGCCGGTTTCGGCCATGACGTACTTGTTGCGGTCGTCCATGACCTCCAGGAACATGCGCCACATCTGCTCTTCGGTGATGGGGGGCATGTCCGTTTCGCGGAGGGTGCCGCGAATACGGAGGATCATCGGCTTCCCCACCTGGAGATGCATGTCCGATGCATCCATCTTGATCTGCATCTTGAAGAGCTTGTTGATCTCCGGCTCGACTCCCTTGGTACCGACGACAATCGGACCCAGAATCCGCGTCACCTCTTCCTTGGACAGTGTTACTTTGGGTTGTGAGGATCCGCCGCCAGCCATGAGTGTTCTCCGGAATCAGTGAACGATGAGACCAATGTGAGGGACGTGGATGAGAGTCGAGCCGTTCGCCACGGGTCAGGGATCGCGACCCTCTCAGAAGATCGAATGCAGGCGAACCGCTCGGAGATTCATTTTCACGAACGCAGCCACGATTGGCAATTGCTCCCCCAAAAAGAAGCGGGGGCGGGTGCATTCGCACTTTGGCGGTCTCCCGATTCAGTCACCCGACGCGTGAGCGAGGGCCGAGCGTAGCGAGGAGTGCCGCCAGGAATCGCAGCACCGGCTGAGTGACCAGAGATTCTTGGTTCAACACACTATTTTGGGGGATGGGCATTCCCAAGGCTTTAACCTTGTAGGGTGTACTTGGTGTGGTGCAGGGTCAAGAGACGCTCCTTCAGGTGTTCGTAATTGCGGTAGCCGTAGGCTCGTCGTTGCAGCGCCCCCGATTTTGTTGTTGATCCCTTCCAGTGGGCCGGATCGCCGCGACCCTGCGGTGGTTGAAGCACCGAAAGCACCAGATCGAAGGGACAGCCTACAAAGCCCTACTCGCCACCTGACCGAGCACTTTCGCTTCTGCGGGGAGGCATTTACTACTCACGTCACAAATCTGCGCATGCTGCGCAAATTTCCGAGGGTCTGGAGACCTCTGTGCCCCAAAGGGGTTGTTCATCACAGCCCAGGGTCGCGACGCAGGAGCGCACCCTGGGAAACGTGGCTCAGGGAATCCCCACTCTGAAGGGGTTGTACACCGCGCCCGCGACGTGTAGAACCCCTTCAGGGTTCGTTCAGCGAGGACAACATCTCCCAGGGTGCGCTGCTGCGTCGCGACCCTGGGCTGGGATGTGTCACCCCTTCAGGGTGCAGAGGCTGGCTCGACGAGGAGGGGTTTCTGGCTGACTGCTTTCTTCTTCGGTTGCGACTGGGCCGCGCTGTGTCACTCCATCAGTATTCCTCGACAAGCGATCCCCGTGACCGTGATAATACGGCAGTGGTGCTGAGTGGCCATTCGGTCCCGTACCCCATTTCGGAGCCTGTCAGGGTGGCCCAGACATCGCTTTGGATGTCTGGGTTGCAGAGCAACAAGAGGATATGGAGGACCGGCTCACCCTAGCAATCCCTCTTGTTCCTTCGTCACCCAGACGTTCAAAGCCACGCCTGGGCCACCCCGACCATGCGTCATCCAAACGCCCCAATCGCTCCATCTGAACCACCCCGACACCCCGCCCCTCAAATGCTACTTAAACTTGCCAAACACATCCAGTTCATGGTCTGTAACGCGACGATCTCCTAGTGCATTCAGTCCAAGCAAATACGCCTTTGCCACTACACTAGTCTTTCCAAAGTAAATGGGGTCCAGTAGTAGACTCGGAGACTGTCGGTCAGTACGATCTAAATAAGCATTGACGATCTGGGGAACGGCAGCATTCCCGTATAGCTCCAATTGGTTTCTGATTACATAATAACTATATCCACCATCGCCGTCAGTGTATCCGACACGCCCATCCATCACATGGGAATGCTCAATTAAGAGTGGAATGGCCGGTGGATACTTCATAGTTCCCAAAACCTTGGCTGCATAGCCACGGTAGCGAATGTCAGCCTTCTCGTCATCCACGACTTTCATCCAGAACTTTCCTGTTCTGTCGTAGTTTTGCATCATCACTTCTGTGTGTCTGAGAATCTCTTCGGCAGATTGCTGGCTTTCCGCATAGGCAGTCACATCTCGGATATGTATCCACGGTGGGGATGTGGCTGGCAATGAGACCGCCAGAATGCTCCACAGCAGTACGCCAATCACTGCCAAACATCCGACAATCACGCAGGTGAGCTTCATGGTGCAATCCCCAATCCCTCATGGCCGATGCTAATGATGTTGTCGCCAACAGGCACACCGAGATTGCGTTCCCAAATCTTGTCATTGTTGGCATCAATGAGGTCAATCCGCGAATGCCATGTGTACTTTATCGATGGGTGGCCCCGGTTGATTCGCTTTGGAATCTACCGGGGCGGCGCAGCCGGAAGAGGTCTGCTTGGGAAGATCGTATCGCGAGTGAACCTCTTGTGCCAA
>JAYTWO010000205.1:0-3946 GCA_043743415.1 Planctomycetota bacterium | reverse complement strand
CGAGAGCCCTACGAATGCGGTCTGGTGGAGATGGTGTCTGTGAGATCAATTCCGCGAAATCAAACTGGGAGCGAGTCCCCGGCGATAACGCTACACAGGTTGACTCGCGTGTGTCAAGGCAGTCACTCGCGTCAATTCGCGACTTCTTTCAGAAAGTTGGAATCAGAGTTAGCGGAGATGCACACTCCTCACGCCAATGGCGAGGAATGTGGCATGACGCTCCGCGTCGTGAATTACGACGCGGAGAGTCGTGCGACATTACGAAAACAGCCCCTCGCAGCGGGGGCTGCGAGGGGCTGTGGGATTCGGCGAGGTGGACAGTTGGTTTATGCGGCTTCGATCGGCGGGACGGACTGATCCTTGCTGCGCAGTTGCTGGAGAGTCTCCCCCGTGGCCTTACTGGCCGGGAGATCCTCGGGCAGGCGACCGTCCACATCGTAGGCTTGGCCGATGATTTCCAGGAAGCGGATGAACATCCAGGTCGGGTCGACTTCCCACCACTTGTGACCAGCCCGGGCCAAGCGCGGGTAGGCGTGGTGGTTGTTGTGCCAGCCTTCACCGTACGCGAGGACCGCCACCCACCACAGATTCCGCGACCGGTCGGTCGTCTCGTAACTGCGGTAGCCCCACATGTGCGTGGCCGAGTTCACGAACCAAGTGCTGTGGTAGGCGAAGACCAGCCGCACACACATGCCCCACAGGAACATCGGCCAGCCGCCGATCAGGTACAGCACGATCCCGGTCCCGATCAGCACCGGGCCGAAGGCTTTCTCGAAGAACCACATCATCTTGTCCTGGACCAGGTCCGGAACAAAGTGCTTGTACATCGTGGGCCGCAGCCGCGAGTCGCGTCCGGTGAACGTCCAGAGGATGTGCGACCACCAGTCGCCTTCGTTCGGGGAGTGCGGGTCGCCGGGTTGATCGGACTTCTGGTGGTGGATGCGGTGGATCGACGACCAGTGCAGCGGTGTGCCCTCGCCCGCCACAGTTGCACAGAACAGACCGAAGAACTTGGCTGGCCCGCGCAGTTTGAGCGAACGATGGCTCAGGTAGCGGTGCATCGTCATGCAGATGCCGATGCTGCACGTCATCCAGTGCAGGACGACGCAGACAGCCAGAGACTGCCAGTTGAAGAACATCGAGCGGTAAGGCGTGAAGAGGCTGGCGAACGCCACCAAGGCCCCGAGGTGCATGGCCGTCATCCAGCCCACGACCGTCCAGTCGACGTTGCCCCAATGCAGGTTGTCGGATCCGAACGTCGACAGCAGGAGGCTCCGCTCATCGGCCTTGGTCTTGCGCCACTCGTCACGGTCATTCGCTTGAGGGTTGCTGGAAATTGGATAGGTGGACATGGTTGATCTCCGAATCGGGAGGCCGCTGCACTAGTCCAACCGACGTTCGGCGGGCTTAGGCGGCAGGACTCTAACAGAAGTTTCGGGTGTTCTCTGTCAGCAGAGGTTCATACTTTGGTCAAACTGGTGTCACACTGTGTCACGGAAATGTCACGGGACTTATTCGTCTTCTATCGCAGGACTTACGTCGTATGAAGCGGGCACGAAGCGGTATCCAGTGCCGCGCACCGACAGCAAATGCCGAGGGTCGGCGGGGTCGTTCTCGATGTATTTGCGGAGTCGCATGACAAAATTGTCGATCGTGCGGGTCGTCACTTCGGAATTCTGGTCCCACACCATTTTGAGGATGCGGCTGCGCGAGAGGACTTCTCCCTCATGCTCGATGAAGAACTTCAGCAACTGGAGTTCCATCGTCGTCAGCCGGTGAACCTGGTCGCCGCGTCGGAGTTCGAAGGAGCGGAAGTCGACCTCGACATCTTGGAACCGGAATGAGTCCAAGCTGGGACGCTCGGGAGCGACGCCGACCTGAAGTCGGGCGTTTCGTTGTAGGAGGTTCTTGACACGACTGAGGAGTTCGGGGAGTGCGAACGGCTTGGTCATATACTGATCGGCCCCGCAGTCGAAGGCGTGCGACCGGTCTTCACTGAGTGATCGCGCACTCAGCACCAGAATCGGCACCCGAGCGTCCTGCTCGCGAATCGCCCGGCAGATCTCATACCCGCTCATCCCCGGCAGCATGAGATCCAGCACAATGAGGTCAGCCCCCTCGCGGCCCTCGTCAAAGTGCATGATGGCCGACCGCCCATCCCCGACCACGGTCGCGTCGAACCCCTCCTGCTCGAAGTTGAACCGCAGACCTTCGGCGATCGATTCTTCGTCTTCGACGATCAGAATGTGTTTGCGGTCGCTCATGTGGGCCCTCATACAGACGGATTCTCGGGCGAAAAGGCTTTCAAGGGAGATGCGGCGGCTGGCATGGACGGCGGCGCACTAGATTCCCCCGTCGGGAGCACCACCCCCGGCAGATCGACCGTAAACGTACACCCCGGCTGGCCATCGTCGCGATCATCGACACTGATCCGCCCCTTCAGTTGCTTCACCAATGTCGACACGATGAACAGCCCCAGCCCCGTCCCCTTGGTGCGGCGCTGCAGTTCGCTGCCTCCGCGATAGAAGATCTGGAACACCTTCTTGCGGTCCTCGTAAGGCACTCCCGCCCCATTGTTCGACACCCGCACATGCGCCCGCCCGCCCGCCCCCAGCAGAGCGCTGACCTCCACCCGCGAGGGTTCGCCGCCGTACTTGACCGCGTTGTCCAGCAGGTTCGAGAAGATCATCCGCAACACGAGCCGCCTCGCGCAAATCCGAATCGGCGGCACCTTGATCGTGAACACCTCCGACAGCCGACTCTTGTGCTGAATGCAAGCCCCGGCGGCACACTCCCGCAGTAGCGGCTCCAGTTCGATCTCCTCGACGACCTCGTTCTCGCCGATGGCATCGAGACGACCGACCTCCAACAACTGGTTAATCAACTGATCCAACCGGTGCAGTTCCCGCTCCATCATGCCGTGGAACTGGTCGCGCTGCTCCGGAGTCAGTTGCCGCATGCGGATGGTTTCGAGCGACAACTGGAGGGCGGCGATGGGGGACTTCAGTTCGTGCGTCACGCTGTCAACGAAGTTCGCCTGCCGGTTGTTGAGGGCAATTTCCTTGAGCGTCAGCACCAGCCACAAGGACATCCCGACCAGGATCAGCGTGAACAGCACAACCCCCAGCGTGAGCGCCGTCCAGCTCGACCCCTTCGCGAGCAGAATGATCCAACATACCATCAGCGTCACGTTGAGCGACATCAAGCTCGCGCTCAGCGTGATCGGAAAGTGAAACGTACTCCGTTTGCGGAATGAGCCTGCCATGTTGCTTTCCGGAGGATCGGCTGCCTGCCAGTGAGTCTTCGGCACGACAGGCTGGAAACCCATCCCACTTTAGACACTTGAAGTCCGAAACTCGAATGCTCGAACCGAATGCAGCACCGCGCGTCGAAGGCCAATTGAAGCTAGGCAAGATGTAGGGTGGGACCAGCGGCGCAAAAGTTGGGGTTTGTGGGGGGCGTATGTTATCCGGGAAGTGTTCCGTTCAGTGGGGGGCCGATGGCGCGTTGGCGTTGGGTGGGGAGGCTGAGGCGGATGTGATCGCTGTTCCAGTTCTGGACATCTTGAACGGTGGTCGAGGCGAGGGCGGTTTGGAGGGTTGTGGAGGGTTGTGGACGAGAGGTCGGTGACGGCGGCGGCCAGGCCGAGCACCGATTTGGTGAAGCCGTTGCGGGAGCGGCCCATGAGCTGTTTGCCCTTGCCGAGGAGTGATTCGAGAACCTCGCTCGATCCGAGCAGGCGTTGCTCGCCAGCGTGTGCGGACTGAGGGGGAAATAAAGGTGAGGGGGAAATAAAGGTGTCAGGGGAAATAAAGGTGTCAGGAACCATTCACAGGCGAGCAGGGTGGCGGGGTGGCCCCGGTTGCCGCTTTGGGCTACCGGGGCGGCACAGCCGAAAGAGGTTTGTACAGGGCTGATCGTATCGCGAGCGAACCTCTTGTGCCAA